>CALQBB020000014.1 GCA_943328715.2 Polynucleobacter meluiroseus
TCAATTAGAAACGGATCCAGCGAAGGAAGAATACGGCGATTCGATTGCAACTCTTGGTGTTGGGACCTTTCTCAATCACGCTCGAAATCGCTTGAATGCAACCATTCTAAGCGCTTATCATAACGGATCCTTACAATTGTTTAATGGTTACACGGATGACGCACAATTGCATTCCCGTACCTCAAGTCTCAAATGGGGAGCGCAAGTCCAACGCGATTTCTTTACGGATGTCCTCAGTGAATGGCGCATGATTGATTCTGCAGGATACAGTTTGCCGCAGACAGGCACTCAAGAAGTCACGCTCTACGAGACCATAAAAGGTGATTTAAATCTGACGAACTATAAATTTAGCGGCTTCACCCAGTGGAACCTGACATGGTCCTCAACCAAAAAAAACTACTCTGTTAAAATCCTTAAAAAGTTCAAAACGGATGATGTGAAATCTGTTCAAGAATATTCAAAAGTGATTAAGGAATCGAATAGTAAAATTGCCTTATCTACCGGATTAAGAGGTGGATACACAGCGATTAACCACGAACCATACTTTACTCCACGCTTTAGCTTGACTTACTTTCCTCGAGCATACATGGTTCAGAATAATCGAATCGTTCGCAGAAATTTAAGTTACCGTTTATCCAGTGGATTATACTACCAGCCACCTTTTTACCGCGAATTCAGAACCTTTGATGGCAAACTAAATACCAACGTAAAAGCACAAAAATCCATGCACGTAGTTGCTGCAACAGATTTGTTTTTTGAAATGTGGGGAAGGGAAAAACCGTTTAAATTCACTGGAGAACTTTACTACAAATACTTATGGGATGTGAATCCGTATGAGATTGAAAACGTTCGCACGAGGTATTATGCCGATAACAATGCCGTCGCATATGCGTACGGACTTGACATGAATGTTCACGGTGAATTTGTGAAAGGAATTGAGTCCTTTTTCAAAGTTGGACTCATGCGTACACGTGAAGACATTTTAAATGATCATTATACCGAGTTCTTTAATGCTGCGGGAGAGCGTATTATTTTTGGCTACAGCGAGGACCAAGTTGTGGTTGACAGTAACGTTGTTTTCCCGGGGTATATCCCGCGTCCAACGGATCAACTTTTAACAATAGGCGCACTCGTTCAAGATCAAATGCCTGGCTTCGAACAATTCAGCGTCCAAATGGGCTTGCAATTTGGATCTAGACTTCCATACGGACCACCAGATTTTACGAGATACAAAGATACGTTGCGCATGAAATCTTATTTCCGCGTGGACCTTGGTTTATCCTACGACCTACTAAAAGGTGGAAATGCTGTGAAAAAATCATTTCTTAGAAAATGTGAAGCTGCCTCCATTTCTCTCGAAATTTTCAATTTATTGGGAATCAATAATGTCCTTTCGAAACAATGGATTCAAGATGTGGAAGGGAAATATTACGCGATTCCAAACTACTTGACCTCGCGACGTTTCAACTTAAAGTTGAATATCTCAATTTAAAGACGGAGCAAAAAGGAATTTATTCGGGGAAACTAAATCTGTTTTTACCGCATACATGACAATTCCCGCGGTGTTTTTCACCCCTAATTTCGCCATGATGTTTTTTCGATGTGTATTGACCGTATGCTTACTTAAAAACAACTGCTCGGCAATGATTTCGTTGGTGTGTCCTTCGGCAATGAGTACAATGATTTCATTTTCTCTTTCCGATAAAACAACTGGCTCGCAACTAAAGGAATCAAAGTCTAAATCGTTTACATCGATGTTTGCTCGCTGAATGGTTTCTAGGATTTGACCACAAAAGAACTTGTTTCCGCGACTCGTTTCACGAACGGCATCCACAATTTCACTTAACTCACAATCCTTCTTTACGTAGCTTGTTACTCCCGAACGAAGCGCGTCCACCAATGTCTGTGCGTTTTGAGCACTCGTTACCGCTAAAAACTTTAGAGATGGATCCTTTGAAGAAATTCGCTGTATCGTATCAATCGTAAATCCTTCAGAAGTGAAGTCAATGAGAACGACGGAAGCTCCGAATGCTGCAAGTTGGGACACGAGTTCCTTTTCATTCCTAGCCTCTCCAACAATCGTTACATTCAACTCAGCCGTTAACACGGTACGAAGTCCGAGTCGCATTAAATCGTTGCTGTCTGCTAAAATTAAATTCACCTTATTTAGAATTGATATAAACAAAGGTACGTGAGTTTTTAAAAACAATTCGTAAAAATCCTCGTGTATTTTCAACAAGGTATTCACAAGTTCAATGGAAGAAGCTACCTTTGTTTAGTGAACACAGCGATTGGACAAGATATTGAACGTGCTATTTCCTTCCTAAAAGCAGGGGAGACAGTTGCCATCCCAACCGAAACAGTGTATGGATTGGCTGCTGATGCAACAAACGAAGATGCCGTTCTAAAGATTTTTGAAGCCAAGGGACGACCAACTTCGAATCCCTTGATTTTACATTTTGCCGAAATCGATTCCATTTATCCCTATGTCGCTGAATTCCCAGAAACCTTATTGAAACTAGCAAAACGTTTTAGTCCAGGTCCAATCACCTTTATTTTACCCAAAAGTTCCTTGGTTCCTTCGCTGATTACAGCCGGACAAGAAACGGTAGCCGTGCGTGTACCTGAACACGAGATGACACTCGCTTTATTGCGTTCCATCGATTTTCCGATTGCCGCTCCTAGTGCAAATCGTTACGGTGGAATTAGTCCAACAACTGCGGAACACGTGCAGCATCAACTAGACGGACGCATTCCATACATTTTGGACGGTGGCGCTTGTCAGACTGGACTCGAGTCAACCATTGTTGGACTAGCCGACGGAAAAGTGATCGTTTACCGACTTGGAGGAATACCGTTAGAAGCACTGACGGAATCTTTAGCTTATGAACCGGAAGTAAAAAACGAATTGCATCACGGCGTTCGAACGAGTGGAATGGTTAAATACCATTACGCGACGGAAACTCCCTTGTACTTCATGGATTCGGAACAAAATGCATACACGGATTCAGACGGATTTATTCTTTTCTCTAAAAGCAAACATGCGGAGAAATCCACTCAACATTTTTACTTGAGTGAGGATGGTGACATGAACGAAGCGGCTAAGAATTTATACGCTGCGCTTCACGACATGGACCAAAAAGGTTTTCAACGGATTTTCATTGAGGCGTTTCCAAGTGATGGACTCGGGAAAACGATGAACGATCGCTTGAAAAGAGCCACCGCAAAATTCTGCAATTAAACAATTCTTTCATTTGCCAATTCTAAGGCACAAAAAAAGCCATCACGAATGATGGCTTTAAAGTATATAGTGTCGACCTATTATTTAAGGTGACGTCCGTAACGGTTTTTGAATTTGTCAATACGTCCTGCAGTATCCACGAACTGTGCAATACCAGTGAAGAACGGGTGAGATTTGTGAGAGATATCCAATTTAAATAATGGATACTCGTTTCCATCTTCCCATTGAATGGTTTCTTTAGTTATGGCACATGATGGGCACAAAAACATATATTCATTAGACATGTCTTTAAATACAACAAGTCTGTAATCTTCTGGGTGTATATCTTTTTTCATTTGAACTGAGTTTCTTATTCGAAAATGGATTGCAAATTTAGCTATTTCTTTTTGATAAACAAGAAAAAACACAAAAATCCTTTCATTTTTCTATCATTTGAACAATTCGCAGGGGATAAATACTCGAAATCACCGATTTCACTTGTCTTTCTGCATGTACATTTGTCCAGAATAATTGGATGAAATTTACAACACCACAAGATATGAAGGCCCTCGCTTCTTTGCTCAACTGCAAAGTTACGGGTAATTTAACGCAAATCGTTACCGGAATCAATGAGATTCACATGGTAGAGCTTGGGGACATTGTATTCGTTGACCATCCAAAATATTATCAAAAAGCACTCGAATCGGCAGCAAGCGTGGTATTGATTGATCAAGATATTCCTTGTCCGACAGGGAAATCACTGTTAATTCACCCCCACCCTTTCGATGCCTTTAATTTTCTTATCACGCATTTTAGCGCACAATTAGAATCTAGCGAAGCAGTTGTACATTCATCCACCGTCATTTACCCAAATGTTTTTCTAGGGAAAAATGTACACGTCGGTGCACAATGCATTCTTCATCCCGGAGTCTACATTGCCGACCACACACACATCGAAGACAATGTGATCATTGGTCCAAATACTGTGATCGGATTTGATGCCTTTTACTACAAGAAAAAGGAAAGTAACTACGATCGTTTAATCTCTTGTGGAGCCGTTCACATTGAATCCAACGTGGAAATTGGTGCACTTTGCACGATTGATCGCGGTGTTTCAGGGATTACACGAATTGGTCATGGAACGAAAATCGATAATCAAGTCCATGTAGGACACGATACACAAATCGGCGCAAACGTATTGATCGCCGCAGGATGTGGGATTTCAGGCTGCGTTCACATTGAAAACAACGCAACGATTTGGGGACAAGTTGGAATGGCGAGCGGTGTGAAGATAGGAAAGAACGCAACGATTTTAGGTCAATCAGGCGTAACGAAAGACGTTCCAGAAGGAGCAGAGTTTTTCGGAACACCAGCCGGCCCCGTTAAAAATAAATTCAAGGAACTCGCGTATTTGCGAAATCAAGCCAACATAGAGCGATGAGATTCACAAGCGGAAACGAACTACTGTCGCAGTTAGAGATGAAAGACAACCGTCTTCACTCCTTGCTAGAGATTACGAATGCGATTAATTCTAATCTTCCCGTTGAATCCTTGTTCAAAATATTCTCCTTTATTCTGAAGGAACAATTAAGCTTTAGTCGTTTTGTACTCTTCATCAAGGAAGAAGAATGGCATTGTCCGGTCAAAGTTGGCTACAAAGGACGTGTAGACCTAGACTTGATTCATTCTGAACTCTACCGATTCAAAGAAATCACACTGGTTGAATCATCCAACTCCAATTTACTGAGCGACTTTCAAGCAGTCATTCCTGTGAGTCACCAAGGAAAGCCCCTTGCCTACCTTATGATTTCCACAGTTGGTAAAACGGAACTTCTTGAACCCGCACATTTTTCCTTTGCCCAAACATTGGCAAACATCATCGCTGTTGCGGTCGAAAATAACCGCTTGGTGAAACAACACATCATCAAAGAACGCATTTCCAAAGAGCTAGAGGTTGCTTCTGAGATGCAGAAAATGCTTTTCCCGTCCGAACTTCCATCGAATCGAAAAATGGACCTGTCTGGACGGTATATTCCGCGTCACGCCATCGGTGGTGACTACTACGACTTCATTCCTTTAGGCGACGAAGAGTACATCATTTGTATCGGAGATGTGAGTGGAAAAGGAATCAGTGCCGCCATGCTGATGGCCAATTTCCAAGCCACGATCCGTACCCTATTCAAGTACCAACGATTTGAGATGTCGTTTTTGATGGAGGAATTGAATAAACTCGTCATGAAAAGTGCAAAAGGAGAGAAATTCATCACCTTTTTCCTCGCGCATTACAACGCATATACCCGCAAAATGACGTATGTCAATGCTGGACACAATCACCCGATTCTTCTGAACGGAAGAAAAGTGACGATGTTAAAAGATGGCTGCATTGGACTTGGAATGTTGGATGAACTACCGAGCATTAAGGTCGGTAAATTGGTCTTGAATCCCAATACGACCTTTGTATTATTTACGGACGGTGTCGTTGAATTAGAAAACGAAAGTGGAGAACAGTTTAGTGTCGAACAATTAATTAAAAATGTGCAGGCCTATTCACCGTTAAAAATGGAGGACATGAACAACATCATCTTCTCTAAATTGGAAGATTGGAAAGGTCCCTTAAACTACGTGGACGACACCGCTATTTTTAGCTGTAAGTTTTTCTAATTTGATTTCCCGAACTGAAAACGAAGAGCGAAAACATGTGTGTAATAGCTTGTTTTCACATCACCCAAACGCGTAAAAGCATAATCCAATTGCATGTTTTTTAATTTAACGCCTACCCCTAAATTTGGCTGAACACCCCAATAAGTTGTTTGATCAAAATTTGTAAACTGTTGGATATTGGAAACTCCACCGCGAACTTTCACCAGGTTTTTATAGTTCAAACAAATTCCCATGTGCGGATCAAATGAAGCGAAATTGGATTTAAGCAAGACATTTCTTTTACCATCAGTGGTCATGTCCACATCGATTTCCGCAGCTAAATTCAAACCCTTTTTACCCAAATTCACGTTACCCGAAGCGGCAAAAATGAAGCGTGGCAAGGTTAATTCAACCCCGTTTTTCGGTAATTCATTTTGTGTTGCTTGAAAAACACTTTGCATCTCTGGACTCAAGTCAAAAACCCAAGCATTAAACGTGGACGTCACATCACGAGCCATGACACCGAACTTCCAATGTTTTGGCAATTGATATTGCCAGCCAGCATCCAAACCAAATCCCCAAGAATGAGCAAAGTCGCCAATGTTTCTGTAAATCACTTTCGCATTTGCACCGACACTCATCCCTTTCATTTTCATCCTTTTAGCATAAGAACCAATGAACGCATAATCTGCAGCTGTGAATAGTTGGACGTTGTCGTAGTTAATCACCCCGTTATTGTCAATCAATTGAGTTGTGTTTGGAATGTCATCTACACCGAAGCGAATAAAAGAGAATCCTAACACATGGTCTTCATCCAATTTATAACTGAAGGCTGCATGATCGTATTTCGCGATTCCAGCAAAATACTCGGAGTGCATTAAACTCGCCTCCATTTTTGTGGACTGTTGAATGAGTCCTGCCGGATTCCAATAACTCGCATTCACTCCTTCCGTGCTAGCCACCACTGCATTCCCCATGGAAAATGCATCTGCTCCCACACCGAGGGATAAAAATTCATTGGAATATTTGGGTGCTAAATCACCTTGTGACCAGCCGAAGGAAGAAAGAAAACAGCACAATAAAATGCTAAAACGGAATGTATTCATGTGACAATAACTTGTTTTTTCTGTAAAAATTGTGTCATTCGTACAAATCAAGCAATAATTTCAGAACAAATTTCAGATTTATTCTAAATTTACCCCAAATAACGATCATGTTTGGACTTGCGAATTTACTAACTGCTACGAATTTATGCTGCGGCATCGTATCTATTATTTTCACTTTAAGTGGAAGATTGGATTTAGCAGCCCTCTTTTTATTCTTTTCCGTTGCGGCGGATTTTGCGGATGGTTTTGTTGCAAGGTTAACGAAAACAAGTGGAGAACTTGGTAAGCAACTGGATTCACTGGCTGATGTTGTTTCCTTTGGAGTAGCTCCCGGAATTTTCATGATGGTGATGATCGTACTCGGAGTTGATTATAGCGCAGTCATTGATTTGAAACTAACCAATTCAGTCGCCGACACACAGAAATACTTCGTCTTTAATCAAATCATGGCTTGGTTTGCGTCGCTGTCTTATGATGTCAACAATTCCTTCAACGCATCCATTAAATTCCTTCCTTTCACCGCCTTGATCATTCCATTTTTCTCGATGTTTCGCCTCGCAAAATTTAACATCGACACGAACCAAAGTGACAAATTCATTGGAGTACCGACGCCATTGAGCACCCTGTTCTTTTTGTTTTTTCCGCTTTACTTCTGGTATCAGAAAGAAAACTGGGGACATCAAAACGACTTCATCTATGGACTTTTTGACTGCTACACCTTGGCGGCGATTTCCTTTTTGTTCTCTACCTTAATGATTGCACCGCTCCCGTTAATTGCCTTGAAATTTAAGTCCTGGGGATGGCGTGAAAACACCTACCGTTACCTTCTTGTTATCATTTCGTTGATAAGTATTCCACTTTTCTTTGTTTGGTCGATACCAATAATTGTAATTTTGTACCTGATTTTATCTATCATTGAACACAATCAAAGAAAAAAACATGAAATTCAAAGCTGAAATTGATGTAATGCCCCTAGACGCACTTCTTGACCCACAAGGAAAAGCAGTATCTCATTCTATGAAAAATATCGGATTATCCGAAATTGAAGGTGTGCGCATCGGAAAACACATTCGCTTATTTGTTGAAGCTGATTCAAAAGCCGCAGCAGAAGAAAAAGTAACCTTGGCTTGTCAGAAAATGTTGGCGAACCAAATCATGGAAAGCTTCCACTTTACGGTTACTGAAGCGTAACATGTCAGCAGGTTTTCGAACCTTCAATCCGTCCCAGAACACCTGGAACACAGAGGAATATTTTCCCACTTCTGAAGCAGCTCTTGCCGAGAAATTGAACACTCTTTCTCTGGCTCAATCCATCTACGGTAAACTTTCCGCGGAATCTCGCGCTGACTTCCTAATGGCTATTCATGCCTCAATGGAACAGCGAAAAGAGCACGTCAGAACGTTTTACTTAAAAGAAAGTGGACTTTCAAATACGCGTTTTGAAACAGAATGGAAGAGAACCTTAACGACCATTCAACTTTTCGAACAGTACCTTCGAAATCAATACACGTTTGAAAAAACTGAGGAGTTCCCGAGTGATTCGATTCGCATACAAAAAGTAACGCTCCCAATTGGACCTGTTTTAGTTTTGGGCTCGAGCAACTTTCCACTGGCCTATTCCACTGCGGGTGGTGATACGATCGCTGCGTTCGCCGCTGGATGTTGTGTGCTCGTCAAGGCACATGCCATGCACGCAGGAACAAGTGTCCAAGTTGCCGA
>CALQBB020000015.1 GCA_943328715.2 Polynucleobacter meluiroseus
ATTCAAAACACTTCCTTCCAAGTTCGAACGAATTTAGAGAAAAATGAATTGATTTTTCGAACGAGTAAATCAGAACGATTGGTTGTCTTTATCATCCTTTTGTTCGTTTTTGTGCTGGCAGCATTTAACCTCATTGCTTCTTTAACAATGCTTTATGTGGAGAAAAAAGAAAGTGTGCAGTTGTTAAGCGCCATTGGAATGAGTAAAAATGATGTGTTTAAGGTGTTTTTTTACGAGGGATTATTGATTTCCGGCTGGGGCATTTTTCTTGGTTTAATTTTGGGTTATGCCGTTTGCATTCTTCAGTTGACGAGCGAATTTTTAATCATACCAGGAGCAAATATTCCGTTTCCAATCGTGTTCACTTTATCCGATTTCGGCCTCATCTTAGGCTCGGTTTCCATCCTTAGTTTCGTCTTTTCTTACTTCCCTGTTCGATTAATTGTAAAAAGCGCATAAAACAATCTTCGTTTTTATTCTAGTAAATTCAAATAAAATCGTGTATATTTGCGCCCGAATTCAAAAAGGCTTATAATGTCATCAGTAAAAGGAAAAATCTCACAAGTTATCGGTCCAGTAGTGGACGTTAGATTTGAGCGTGGAACAGTGTTGCCAAACATTTATGACGCACTTGAAGTGCGCAAGGCAGATGGTACTCGCGTTGTTTTAGAAGTTCAATCACATGTTGGTGAAAACGCTATTCGTGCGATTTCCATGGACTCAACCGATGGTTTTACACGAGGAATGGAAGTAATTGCAACAGGTGTTCCAATTAAAGTACCAACCGGAGATAAAATCAAAGGGCGTTTGTTTAACGTTGTTGGTGAAGCAATCGATGGAATCAATGTAGTTGATAACTCTGATGGATTACCAATTCACCGTGAGGCACCGAAATTCGACCAATTGTCCACAGCGACAGAGATCCTATTTACAGGAATTAAGGTAATCGACTTGATTGAGCCTTACGCAAAAGGAGGAAAAATTGGATTATTTGGTGGAGCCGGAGTAGGTAAAACCGTATTGATTCAGGAATTAATTAATAACATCGCGAAAGGACACGGAGGTTTATCCGTATTCGCTGGTGTAGGTGAGCGTACTCGTGAAGGGAATGACTTACTTCGTGAGATGTTAGAGTCGGGTATCATCAAATATGGTGATGACTTTATGCATTCCATGGAAGAAGGTGGATGGGATTTAACGAAAATCGACCTAGAAGAAATGAAAGAATCCAAAGCGACATTCGTATTTGGACAAATGAATGAGCCTCCAGGAGCAAGAGCACGTGTTGCGTTGTCTGGATTGACCATTGCAGAATATTTTAGAGATGGTGATGGCGAAGGTCAAGGAAAAGATATCCTTTTCTTCGTTGATAACATCTTCCGTTTTACACAAGCAGGATCAGAAGTGTCTGCCTTACTTGGACGTATGCCATCAGCGGTAGGATACCAACCAACTTTGGCAACAGAGATGGGTGCCATGCAAGAGCGTATTACTTCAACTAAAAACGGATCCATTACTTCCGTTCAAGCGGTTTACGTACCTGCGGATGACCTTACCGATCCAGCGCCAGCAAATACGTTTGCCCATTTGGATGCTACAACGGTATTGTCACGTAAAATCGCTGAGTTAGGTATTTACCCAGCGGTAGATCCATTGGACTCTACTTCACGAATTTTGACAGCGGAAATCGTAGGAGATGAGCATTACAATTGTGCGGAACGTGTAAAAATCACCTTACAACGTTACAAAGAATTACAAGATATCATTGCGATCTTAGGTATGGATGAATTGTCTGAAGAAGATAAATTAATCGTTCATAGAGCACGTCGTGTACAACGTTTCTTGTCACAACCTTTCCACGTTGCAGAGCAATTTACGGGAATCCCAGGTGTATTGGTTGATATTCAAGATACAATCAAAGCGTTTAACGATATCTTAGATGGTAAATTTGACCAATATCCAGAAGCAGCATTTAACTTGAAAGGTGGCATCGAAGATGTAATCGCTGCAGGAGAAAAAATGTTGGCTGAAGCTTAATATCTTTTAGACATGAAATTAGAAATTATCACTCCAGAAGCAAGTCTTTTTAAAGGAGAGGCAACAAGTGTTACCCTTCCAGGTTTAGACGGCGTGTTTCAAGTGTTGAACAACCACGCACCAATCATCTCATCATTGAAAAGTGGAGAAGTGATTTTTGAATTAAGTGGGAACGAAGCAGATGCTGAAATGAGCAATTTATTGGTTAGATCTGGATCGAAAGTTCACGCTTCAATTAAAGGTGGAGTAGCAGAATTAAATAATAATCGCCTCGTTATTTTAGCTGAATAATAGGCGTTAATCTGATTAAAAAAGGGATTTGGTTAACCAGTCCCTTTTTTTTGAGAAATAGTTTATGCGTTTTTGCATACAGAACACAAGATTCTTTGATTACCTTCGTTAAGAACATGGAAATGACGAATTTATTGACCCAGTTAGAACAAACAAACATCCCAAAGCACGTTGCTTTTATTATGGATGGTAATGGTCGATGGGCTAAAAGTCAAGGACAACATCGTTTGTTTGGACACGCAGAAGGTGTCTTGTCCGTGAAAGAAATCATTAAAACAGCAAGAGAAATAGGCGTTCATTATTTAACGATGTATGCTTTTTCCACAGAAAACTGGAACCGTCCAGCTGAAGAAGTCGCCGGACTAATGGATTTACTTGTACAAGCAATTACGAATGAGACGGATGAAATGCATGAAAATGGCGTTCGTTTGATGACCATTGGTGATATTACAGCGCTTCCAGAGTCTTGTGTGGTGTCTTTGAACGAAGCAACGCACAAAACGCGCGAGAATACGAATCTAACCTTGGTTTTAGCATTGAATTACAGTGCTCGGTCGGAAATTACAAGCGCTTGCCGAAAATTAGCAGAAGAAGTTCATAACGGCACGATCTCTGTCGACCAAATTACAGAAGATTCGATAAGTGAAAAATTGAATACATCCGGAATTCCTGACCCAGAATTATTGATTCGTACAAGTGGAGAATGCCGAATTAGTAACTTTTTGCTTTGGCAATTGTCTTATACAGAGTTGTACTTTACGCCCGTGCACTGGCCAGATTTTCGAAAAGAAGAATTTTTAAAGGCAATTATTGCTTATCAACAAAGAGAACGAAGATTTGGAAAGACTTCCGAGCAATTAAACGATACTAAATGAGATACTTAGTTATTTTTATATTCTTTTCTTTTGTGACGTATAGTCAAACTGGACCAACAACACTAGGTGGTTTGGATTTTGATTACGCTTCACCAAAGGAATATGAAATTGGACCTGTTCGTGTTGTCGGTGCAGATAATTACGATCACCAAGGAATTAAAATGATTGCTGGGTTGAGACAAGGACAGTTGATTACGCTGCCGAGTCAACAGATCAATAAAGCCATTCAAAATTTATGGAGTGAAGGACTTTTTTCTAACATTTCCATTTATGCAGAAAAAGAAGTTGCTGGAGTTATTTACCTAGTTATAGAGCTTGTTCCAAGACCAAAGCTTTCTAAATTTAAGTTTGACGGAATCACTAAAAGAGAAGCGGATAAAGTACGCGAGGAAATTTCCCTTTATGCCGGTAAAACCATCACAGAGAATTTGATCTTTCAAACCAAAAGTAAAATCAGAGGTTATTTCCGTGAAAAAGGATTTTATCATGCCAACGTAAACATCACTCGCACGAAGGACACCCTCATTAATGATTCGGAAATTTTTGCCATCACTATTGACAAAGGACCTAAAATCGGGATCAAGGAAATTGAGATTATTGGAAGTACGGAGGTTCCGTTATGGAAGTTGAAAATGGCAATGAAGGACACCAAACAAAAAGGGGTTCTGCGCTTGTTCAAACGCTCTAAATTTACAGAGTCTAGTTATCAAACCGATAAAACTGCCTTAATGGCGAAGTTTAACAAGGTTGGATTACGCGATGCACAGATTATTCACGATACCGTTTATCTTTTGGATGAAAAGAATTTGAAAATTCAGATTCAGATCAATGAAGGTGAAAAGTACTATTTTGGAGATGTTGAATGGATTGGTAACACAAAGTATCGCTCTAGTTTCTTAGATACAGTTTTGGGAATCAAAAAGGGAGATTTATATAATAAAGACCTCTTCACTCAACGTTTATTTGGCGGCCCAGACGGTAGAGATATTACCGGGCTTTATATGAATAAAGGATATTTATTCTTCCAAGTTATTCCGGTTGAAACCAACGTAACGAACAACCACATCAATCACCAAATACGCATTATCGAAGGAAAAATAGCGACAAATGGTACAATTACCATCCGAGGAAACACCAAAACAAATGACCATGTGATCTTGCGTGAAGTAAGAACGAAGCCAGGTGATGTGTTTAACAAAGAAGACATCATGAGAACACAGCGTGAATTGTCTCAGTTGGGCTTTTTCAATGATCAAGGTTTTCAAGTGAATCCAATGCCTAATCCAGCAAAAGGAACAGTGGACATTGAGTACGTCGTAGAGGAGAAGTCAAGCGATCAAATTGAGTTATCAGGTGGATACGGCGGGGCAGGACCATCAACTCCTGGACGAATTATCGGAACGATTGGATTATCCTTTAATAATTTTTCGACCAAAAATTTCTTTAAGAAAGAAGCATGGTCTCCCCTTCCAGGTGGCGACGGTCAACGATTGTCGATTCGCGCTCAATCAAACGGACGCTATTACCAAGGATATAACTTTTCATTTACCGAGCCTTGGTTAGGAGGAAAGAAACCAAATTCCCTATCCTTTTGGGTGAATAGAACAGCGTTGTCAACAACAGGCTTCTTAAGATCCGATCCAAATTATACTGGACTTTCCATCACTGGAACGGGTGTTGGTCTAGGTCGACGAAAAAGATGGCCAGATGATTATTTTACTGCTTACTACGAATTAAGCTACCAGTACTATGATGTGATGAAAGACACGCGCTTCCCGCTCTTTAATGAGGGATATGCGAACGACATTGCACTGAAATATGTACTTCAACGCAGTTCAGTAAGTGCTCCAATTTATCCGCAAAGTGGATCTAATTTCACCCTGACTGCCAAAGCAACACTTCCGTATTCTTATTTCAGTGATGATGTGGATTATGCATCGATGACTGATCGTGAACGCTACTTGTTCTTGGAGTACTACCGTTTCAAATTTACAGGAGAATGGTTCCTGCCATTAACAGCAGATAAAAAACTTATCCTGATGCCACGCTTTGGTTTTGGTTACATCGGGATGTACAACAAATCAAAAGGACTAACGCCTTTCGATCGTTATTCGATGGGGGGAAGTGGTTTGTCCGGAGTGAATCAATTGGGTGGACGCGAAATCATTGCTCTTAGAGGTTACGATGACCAAAGTATATCCGCAAATGGCGGAGACCCAATCATTGCAAAATATACCTTGGAGTTGCGTTATCCAATTTCATTAAATCCGCAGGCAACGTTTTATGCGCTTACGTTCTTAGAGGCTGGAAACACGTATCCTACGTTTGATAAATTTAATCCGTTTAATGTGAAACGTGCTGCCGGAGTTGGTATCCGTGTATTCTTGCCAATGTTCGGTATGTTGGGCTTAGATTATGGATTTGGTTTCGACAAATTAGATAGTTGGGCAACTGGAGCCGGTTCTACATCTGGTTCTGATGCTTCTATCATGAGCAAAGGATTTTACCCCAAATTGAGCTTCACCATAGGAATGAACCTTGGGGAATTATAGAATATTACAATAAATGTTTAACTTCGTCGTTCTTTAGAAACAATTTTTTATATGTCAAAGTATTGTTTTCTTTTCATCTTGTTTTTTGGCATGCGATTTGCCAATGCACAATCGTATGCGTTTATTGATTCGGATTACATCTTGAAAAATGTACCTGAATACGTAGAGGCGAAAGAGCGTCTCGATAAAATGGCTGAACGTTGGACCAAGGAAATTGAAGAGCGTTACGAGGTCATTAAAACGAAAAAGTCAAGTTTTGACCGTGAAGAAGTACTTCTTCCAAAAGAGGAAAAGGAAAAACGCAAGACTGAAATTGAAAAATTGGAGAAAGACGTCATTGATTTGCAAACACAGCATTTTGGTTCTGAAGGAGATTACTTCCAAAAACGCCAAGAATTAGTAAAGCCTATTCAAGATAGGGTCTTTACAGCAATGAAAAAAGTAGCAAAGAGAGAAGGGTACTCCTTCGTTTTTGATAAAGCAAATCAAAGCAATTTGGTTTATGCAGAGAAGGAATTCGACATGAGCGATTCTGTTCTTGAAGAAATGGGTATAACAAAGTAACACACATAAAGAATGAAAAATTTATTATTAGGATTGGTTTTATTTATTGGATTTGGAGCAGCAGCTCAATCGAAAGTAGCACACGTTGATTCACAAAAATTATTGGACACGATGCCTTCTCGCAAAGCGGCGATTTCTCAATTGGACCAGATTCAAAAATCAGGAGTGGCGGAATTAGAAGAAATGCAGAAAGCATTTGAAGCAGCGTATAAAATTTTCATGGAAAAAGGAAATGACATGCCGCCAATGATCAAAGAAAATGAGCAAAACAAATTAATGCGCATGCAACAAAACTTGGAAACGCGTCAAGCGGAGTTGGAACAAGAATTGAAAACGTATAGCGAACAATTAAACCAACCTATTTTGGAGCGTGTTCAAAAAGCGATTGAAATTGTTTCAGAACGCAAAAAATTGAATTACGTGTTAGATCAGTCTTCCATGACGATGTACTACAAAGGCGGAATGGATATTACAAATGAAGTAATTACGGAGTTGTTGATTCTAGATGCAGCGTCGAGTAAAAAATAATTTCCATAAATATTAAAAGAAAGGCAATCCATGTGATTGCCTTTTTTGTTTAGTTTTGAATCATGAATAAAAGAGCGCCCATCGGTATTTTTGACTCTGGTTACGGTGGATTAACGGTTTTCGAAGAAGTGCAAAAAGCACTACCAGATTATGATTATGTCTATTTTGGCGATAATGCACGAGCTCCTTATGGAAACAGATCCTTTGACGTCGTGTATGAATACACACTCGAAGCTGTTCAGTTTTTATTTGATAAAGGCTGTCCGCTAGTGGTACTCGCCTGCAATACCGCTTCTGCCAAAGCACTTCGAACCATCCAACAACAAGATTTACCCAAAATAGCGCCTGATAATCGCGTGCTAGGTGTCATTCGTCCAAGTACGGAGGAGATCGGCTCCCTCAGTAAAACACGTCACGTCGGAATACTTGGCACTACGGGTACTGTTCAAAGTGAATCCTATTTAATCGAATTGAAAAAATTTGCACCAGACATTTTGGTCTCCCAACATGCTTGTCCGATGTGGGTGCCATTGATTGAAAATGAAAAACACCAACATCCAGCCGGAATTCATTTCATTGAAGAGGATGTTCAGGAGTTATTAAAAAATGACCCCCTCATAGACACGATCGTTCTCGCTTGCACACACTACCCGGTAATTGAAGAGAAAATTCAGCAAATCGCAGGAAAACACATTCGAGTGGTGTCTCAGGGCCCAATTGTTGCAGGGAAATTAACAGAATACCTGCTTGCTCATCCGGAAATGAATCAAAGACTGTCGAAAAGTGGTCAACGTGAATTTTTTACTTCTGAATCCGCCGCTGTTTTTAATGAGAAAGCGGAGCGCTTTCTAGGCTATCCTGTTCGTGCAGAGCACCACAGTTTTTAAGGTATTTGACGGCTTAATCTATCCATTATTGATGTGTTGAGCGCTTTGAACTTTTCAGGCTGACTCGCATAATACACATAACTATCTTTGAATTGCTTCTTTGTCACATGGTGTTTTTTAAAGACCACACTCAGTGATTTGTCCAACGCATCTTTGTAAATTCCAGGCACACCATTTTTACTTTGGTAATGACTTTCCATGAGTAAGACTTCCTCTAAAACAAGACTCATCTTTTCTTCATCAATCAGTTGTACGGGTTTTTTTGTGCTCGTTTCTTGACAAGCAACAACGAAACCAAGCAACAATAATACAGCTAACAATTTTGTCATGAAACAGTAAATAAGAGTCTTGAGCCAGATTTTCCCTCCAAAATCTCTCCTTTTGAATACGCTAGTCGTCCATTGATGAACGTGCTGTCGATTGCATGTGAAAAGGTATGTCCCTCGAACGGCGACCACGCACATTTGGACAGACAATTTTCTTTGTGAACTGATGTTTGTCTGTTTGGATCTACAATCACAATATCAGCATGGTATCCTTCGCGAATATAACCGCGTTCTTGAATTCTGAATAATGTTGCTGGTGCATGTGCCATTTTTTCCACCACGCGTTCGATGCTAATGCGTCCCTCTTCAACTTTTTCTAACATGGCAATTAAAGCGTGTTGAACAAGTGGTCCGCCGGATGGAGCCCCCATGTAGGTATTCGATTTCTCTTCAAGTGTATGAGGTGCATGATCTGTCGCAATGACGTCAATGCGATTGTCTAGTACCGCTTTCCAGATACCTTCTCGGTCAGCTGCTGTTTTCACCGCAGGATTCCATTTGATAAAGTTTCCTTTTTCCGCGTAATCTTGATCTGAAAACCAGAGGTGGTGAATACAAGCTTCCGCAGTAATGTGCTTTTTCTCCAAAGGAAGC
>CALQBB020000016.1 GCA_943328715.2 Polynucleobacter meluiroseus
ACTCAGTGAGGGATATGAGGCACAGGTTATTTCGTTCAAAAACAATTCATTTGCAGTATTTCACTTGGATGGAGGAGAAGGATTTAACAACCTTGTTCTACACATATACCATTATTCTGTTGACTTCCAATTGTTGAATGATGTAAAATTTGCTACTACTGGTTTTAAACAATCTGAAGTGAGGGGCCCCTTCTGGGATCAAAACAATCGCATCTATTTTTTTGGGCAAAATGATATCGGCGGAAAAAAGTATTACTATGACGCAGTGGAACAGAAATTCAATGAAGAAGACCTAGAATGGGACCCCAATAGTTCCTTTAAATTGACCTATTTTTCACCTTATGATAAAGGATGGATTGCCTGTTCTCAGGTATTTAATCCAATGGCTTATATGGGGCTAAAACGTTCAAAAAAAGTAGAAGGAATCAATATTTTTGATGTGGTGAATAACAAAGTAACCATCGTTCCGATCTCCGTTGATGGAATTGAACCACAAAATATATATTGTGGTGCCTTAGCTTACATGAAGAAATCAAATGTGATTGTTGCGCAAGTTTCCGTGAAAGAAGATGGTAAAAAAAATTATTCCCAACATATCCTTATTTACGACACCAATGGAGAATTACTCGCAGATCATCAATATGAATTAGAGGAAGGTGTAGGTCAATTTTCAATAGAAATAATTGAAAAAAGCAACATGGAATTTTACATGATGGGGATGAGTATGACTACAAGAAGAGATGAATTTTCCATGAATAAAATTCACTTCACAGATAAAATAATTGGAGAGCTTGTATTTGATGATGCAACAGCTATTTTTGATCGATCCTGTACAGCCGAAATTACTCATAATGGAAATCCTTGGATGAATACAGAAGAACCAGCCCTGTCAAAATATTCCATACATGACCCTATTTATGTGAACGATGGTTTTTATTTAATCGTTGAAAAAGCTATACCAAATGAAGTCCTGGTTAAAGATCCAAACACAGGAACCATGAAACATCAGATTAGGGGCTACAATTATGATTTTGTTTATGTATTGAAATATGATTTGGATGCAAATTTGCAATGGCAAAATTGTCTTGAAATGTCTTTTGATTATACACCAAAATATTTTGTTGATTTAGTGTGCGTTGCAACTGACCCATTGCCAAATGTGAAGCTAGGTTATATTGGTGTTTCTTTTGTAACGTCCAAAGCCTTTGATGCCTCTGGGGAAGTTGTGAAATCCGCAAGTTCCGTTGATTTATTTAATGCAAAGTACCGTGGTACATATACCGAGGATTTTCAAGAACAATCCAGGCTTATATACCTAAACGGCAATACATTTCTTGGGTGCCATTACTTGAGAAAAAGTATCGAATTAAAGAAATATGAATTCGAGTAAAGAAATAAATCAAGCCGAAACCAACTTTATCCCAGTCAAATCCGCTTTACCGTGTTTTAATAACTCATAGGTGAGTCGGTCCGCTTCACAGTCGGTGAATTTCACCCGTTTCAAATCATTGTACTTAAAAAAGGTCTGAATGAATTTCACTTTGTGAAAGGTTACCTTGCTGAAGGAACATCTTATATTTACGTCATGAACAACTGGACCGAAACGAATAACGAACTCAAGAAAACCTTTGTTTTTTCTTCTTTTAAAGATGCCATCGATTGGATGGTGAAAGCGAGTGTGGAAATTGATAAACAAAACCATCATCCAACGTGGACTAATGCATACAACAAGGTACATGTCTGTTTAACCACACACGACGAAGGAAATACGATCACGCACAAGGATCGGGAACTCGCGCAGGCTTTGGATACGATGGAGTAAAAGGATTGTCCTAGGGGGTGCCGATTTCACCAAATGCAAACATCGTTCGTTTAGATTCGGCGACGGTAATCGAAAAAGGATGAGTTGTTAGTTAGACCGACTATTGTTCCTGCCCATGACCATTTTAAAGTCATCACAATAACAAGTGCCATTTCCGGCATACCAAGAATAAAAAATCAACTTATTGCCAGGGATGTTTTTATCAATAGTGATGCTTAGTTTTATTTTTTTCCATCCATCTTTTTCTTCCATTATTGTTTTGCTCACGTGATAAAGATCTTGGACATTGTTTGCTGCACATACTAATTGATAATCATCGTCCCCCGAGTATTTCCAAATTGTTGCCTCAAAATAGTCACCTACTTTAACATTGTCAATGGTGCATCCCGTTCCGTATGTGTTTTCTTTCGTGAGTTTTTCGGAAAACTTCCCTGAAAAGGATTTCTCAGAAGTTCTCAAGTTGTTATTCTTGAATAAGAATGATTGATTATCCGAAAGGTAATACAGTGCATCGGATGAAACGCTTTCCATGTCACAAAACGCTTCATTGTAGTGATACAGCTTGTTTAATCTTGCGGTATCAATAGAAAGTTGACAGATCATATCATACTTTTGATGAAATACGTACTTGATTTTTATGATGGAATCGTTTGGACGATTATACGCGTCAAACTTTTTCAGAATCTCTTTTGCAAAAGCTTCTTCCTTTCGCTTAGTAGCGTCAAGTGATATGTACAGATTTAAAATAGGATTGCTTTTTAAGATATCAAACAAACTTATTTCATTACTCCAATTAAAATAGGTATTCTGCTGAGGGATAAAAAAATAGGTGTTAGGATATTTTTTATTCATGACATCGATGTATTCTTGGGCATTTTGTCCCGCCCATTTAGAAGAAAACCATAAGGAGTACTCTTTCGTTCCTGAACCGAAATAATTAGGGACGATTAAAAGTGGTAAACCTTTCCTGTTTTTCTCAAGACACTGATGTGCATTGTTTCTAGATGCTATATGGTTTAAAAGACGGTCATTTATCGTGTATATATTTTTAAAAGCTAGTAAAGGATATATCACTATTAAACTAATCATCCATGTTTTCTGCATTTTTTTCGTGTGTGCAAAAAACAAAATAAGGAGATAAATACCCAGGATTCCTAATAGAATGGATGGTGTTAAATAGCGAATGGCAAAATGTTTTGACACCAAAATTATGTGTAAAATAAAAGTGCATAATAGGCCAACGATGATCCTATTATGTTGGTTTTTCTGTCGTTTTATTACGAAGATGAAAATACAAATGAGCAATAAAAGGCATACGCTGATAAAGGGTATTTCCGTTCTCACTATTTTTCCCAGATTGTTTATAAATGAAGGACTCGAAATAATCTTTTCCTCGCCTGTTCCATAATTCCCAGAGTGGAAGATCAAGCCTTTCACCCAACCAAAGAACCTGTGATACTGAATCGCCGCGGTGAAGGCAAACAAAGGACTAAGCAGACCAGTTGAAAGGATAAATACCAACTTTTGTTTTGCTTGAGGCAAGATGAAAAGTGGCAAGATGACCAAGGGTAAAAAGGTGATTTTTGTGGCACAACCAAGCGCGGTGAAAAGTGAAAAGTATAACGCACTTTTCATTTCACCCGAATTGTTTTCCCGATGGATATGGTTGAATAATACAGCCATATATAACAACATCAGTATAACGAGAAAATGATCAGGTGTGAATATCGTGGATGTCAACATGATGTCAGCGGAAAGAAACGGTGCTAATTGAAACAAAATCGCTCTGAATGGACTATGGCTTACTTTATGCACCACGTGCCCAAGTATAAAAAGGGAAAGTGTAGTTAAGATCAATAGTACCAGTCTTAACGCATCGATGTATTTCTCGGGATTTGAAATAAAATCTTCTTTTAAAGAATCATTCGATGAAGCAAAACAGGTGACTTTGGCTGTAATTGCTCCTAAAACATACAATGGAGTACCCGGACTTTCTATGCTTTGTATATTTAGATTTCCTTCTGCTAGGTTAACGGAACTTATTAAATGAATGTACTCTGGATCAACCGTTTGTAAAAATGCATTTGGCGATTTATGTGTAGTGTGAATACAGAAGAATGCATAAATAATTGGTAAAACGAAAAGGACTAAGTGTTTCTTTAAAACAGTTTTAACCATTCTTGTATTCATTGAGATTTAGGTCTAAATGTAACATTAATACATGAAAATCCCAAGTAACATGAATCCTTATTGTCTGTACACTTCATGCTGAAGTATTACAGATTTGAAACATCTCCCTGCTCCCTTCTGAAGTTTAAACGGAGGTTTTGTTGCAATAAACGGAAATCGGCACTGAAACACCATCACCCACAAGGATCGGGAACTCGCTCAGACTTTGGATACGATAGAAGTGAACGGAGCGTTCTAGGAAATTTCCTTGGATTTAACCTATAAACTTAAATACTTTTGGTAAAACACCTCCTGGGTTTATGGACGCTGGATTTGGTGGTGGTTCTGATGCCATAAGCAAGGACATCTCCGTGTCTAATTCTACCTTTTCTATTTGCGGAGCGTCGTATGCACGCTTTTTCTGTGCTTGTCCAATGATTTCTGTGGTTTTCATGGCTTGGATTCCTTTATTCCTGAATAAATACTTTTTTCTTTTCGATGAGCGTGCCGCTTTGTACCGTGAGGTAGTAGATTCCGGATGGAACGTCTAGCTCGATTGCTGTGATGATTCCTTCTAATTGTCCGGAGTACACTGCTTTTCCATTCATGTCCGTGACAAATACGGTTCCTTCTACTTTTTGGTCTTCAGGTTGATTTAAGGTGATTTCTATATTTCCTCTATCGTCGTTGAAGATCTCTACATCGCCGCCTTCTGTGTAGCTTCCCTCTGATGCTACCCAACTGTTACTCGGACCTTGTGTCGTGAGCTCTGGATCTGGTAAGATGAAGTGTAGGACAAAACGGTTTTGAAGCAAGCCACTATTTGCATAAAAGGAATAGTTCTCCATCAAGGTGAAGTCTTGCATCGTTCCTTCTTGTTTGTCTTCGAGCAAGATGAGTCCGTCTTCTACCATGTATTCGGATAACTGTAACGTGTAGCTCTTTGTCTCTGGCAACTCCAAATAAAGTGGAACAGATACTTTCTTCTTGTTGTTTTTCAGTCCGTTCATCACCAACTTTCTGTTCGATGACATGGTATACACTTGAACCGTACCACTTGCCGCCATCTTCTCAGAATCGTATTGATCTACTTCATTGCTCATGTCGCTGTTCAGGTAGACCAATAGTTGGTCGAAGTTGTTGCCATCGACCAAGTTTACGCGTGCCAAGGTTGGGAACACCGTACTGCTTTTCAAGCCTACATTGCCAGTTTGATGAGAGAGCATGCCACGTGTCATTCCAAGAGATCCTGTTGCTGCTGCTGTCCCTACGCGAACCCAAATCGATTGCAAAGGTGCAATGTAGCGGAGTTGTTCTGTAGTTGCGGTAACACTCGAAGTATTGGTCGAAAGATTCGTTCCTGAATTATAACTAATTAAGGCACTGATGTTGCTATTCGTTGTGTTATTGGTACGAATGTAGAACGTGGGTTCAATGTTTGTCTTTGTTACCGAATTCCAATCTAGGTAGGCCATGTATGGATTGGACACCAAGTGATAACCTGCTGAGGTTCCTGCGGTGCGAGTTAGGTTTGTTAAGCTTAAGTCGCCGCCATATAAGCCATTCGCTCCTGCCGCACTAAAAGTAAGGGTGTCGTTTGTCGTTCTGCGGTGCACATAGCCAGTTCCTGCCGACAATAAGGCATTTCCATCTGTCAATTCTGTGTACGACTTCGTCGACTCGGCATACGACCAAACTCGGTTTGTTGTCGCGCCTGATGTGCCATAACTGCTTCGCGCCACACTCACCATCGGAACGCCCATGTACCAGAAGCGACCGCTTGTTGTGGTCCATGTTGGACTGTTATCGCTAAGTGCTTTTTCTACATTATATGTTCCGGTACCTGTGATGCTTGTGACACTCGTTCCTTGAAGAAAGGTAGCGCCATCTTTCATTGTAAATGTTCCGTTGTTGGTCAGGGCATTGGAAAGTGTGAGTTGTTGGTTCCCGTTGAGTCTGTAGGTACCGCCACTGATGGTGAAGCCTACAAAACTCAAGGCTGTTGCACCTGTCAAAGAAAGAGTTCCTGCACCGTTTTTCAAAAAGCTCAAACTTGTCCCAACAATAGGACCAGCGAAGTTTGTGTTTGAACTCAAGTTCATGGTGAGGGTGCTGCCCGTTACAAGAGTTAAGGTCGGTGTTCCCGAAATGGTGCTACCATTTAAAGAGATATTGCTAGCGGTACTGTTCGAGCTTGTCGTGGTGAGGTTTGCGTTGAGGTTGAGCGTTCCGCCGTATAGGGTAATTGGACCGTTGATGGTCGTGGCAGTACTCATGGTGAGATCTGCCGTATTACCAGTTTTACCTAGCGTGAGTCCGGTAATGGTATTAGCAAGTGACAGGTTCGTGATTGGATATTGAATGGCAGAGGTAAACGAAGTAGCTGTCGGCTCAATAATCACTTGTCCTGTTGTTAATATACTTGTTGCTCCGGTTATCGACAAATTATTTCCTTTAAGGTTTATCGTGTTGGCATGACTGGTCGCTCCAACGGTGTTTGTTCCAGAAAGCGTAATTGCATCGCTTCCAGTTCCGCCACCGGCAGTTCCTGTAATAGTAATTGGGCCCGAAGTGTTACTTCCTACGGAAGATGCGTCAATGGTGACTCCATCACTATTATCGGATCCGTTGGTGCCAGTATTCCCTGTGAGACTAATTGCTCCACCTGAAGAATATATACTACTTCCTGTTGTCAAAACAATTCCTCTTAAACCAATTGCGGTATTTACTCCACCAGTTCCCGTTATAGTAACAGTACCCGAGCCACCTGCCGAAACCTTTGCATTTGTTAAAATAGGAACCCCTTGGCTGTATGTTCCAACTCCTGCTCCACCGCCGTAACCTGTTATAGAAACGTTTCCGCCATTTGATTTTACCCAAGCGTTCGCACCTTCTATATTTACTCCATGGCAACTAGATCCAGTGGTATTATTAAATGAAAGTCCACCATATCCAACAAGTTCAATGTTTCCTGTTCCGCCGGCTTCAACCAGATTCGTTACATTTATACCATGGGTGTTCATGGCTGTTGCATTTCCACCGCGCCCGTGAATGGTAATATTTCCGTTATTGGTAGTAGTAAGCGCTGCGCTAATTTCTACTCCCTTGGTGTTTTGGGTAAGAAAACTGCCAGTATCTCCGTCAAGCACCATGTTTCCCGCACTTGTCAGTGCAGCACTTGCGATAACTGTTCCGCCATATATCCCCAAGGATTTTGTAGAAAGAGCTGTTGAAGCAGTCACCGTTGAAGTGTTCCCTTGTGTCACTACAACACCGCCACTTGAGTGACCCGAATAATTACCGATTACCAAGCCGCTTGTTGACAAACTATTTATTTTTAGCCCATTGTAATGACTTGTATTAAAGGTAAAATTACCCGAGGTTAATGTACCTCCAAGGGTCAATGCGCTCGCGTAACTTCCTGCGTTAGGTACTAAAGAAATAACTCCGGTAGAAGTCAGTTCAATGGCACCTGAAGTTTGAGGTGCAATCAAAGTTATATTTCCTAAACCTGCGTTGATGAGTCGACTTCCATCGGAAACGATGCCGTTGGCCCCACAATTAGGTGCGGCATTATATGCCCAAAGTAAAACATCACCTTCACCTGTAGTAATTGGACCAAATAAATCAATGGCATTACAATTATAATTTGTAGATCCTATTGATGGACCATCTCCTACAGTTAATCCATTCCAATTATAACTGCCGCTCGTAGAGTTAGAACCACCCACCCAAACGTGTCCACCGTTAGTGCTAATGGTGCCAAATTGAGAAACTCCTCCATCATTATTAGTGTTGTCATAATCCGACCACATGACCACGTTTAAACGGCCTGTACCTGTTGCACTTAAGGTTCCATGATTCTGAACACGGCCATTTGCTTGAAAGGTAAGCGTGCCTGTGCCAGCGGATTTGTTAATGGTCACAGCGCCTATATAGACAGATGGGTTATAAGCATATAGACTTTTGATAAAAATATCGCCAGTTGCAGAACTGGTAATATTGTTATTTATTTGAACATAGTTGCCATATACACTGATAGGCCCGGCAACCGTGAGCGCCGAATTAAAGTAAAGGTGCCCGGCATTTCCAGACTTCCCAAAAGTAAAATTGGTCATCGTCTGACCATTCTCATTAAAATTGAAATAACTCGTATAGATGTCCATTCCAAAGCTTGTTGCATTCGGTTGAATAGTTACGCTGCCGGAAGTCCCAATCTTTGGAATTGCATAATTATCATAATGATATCGATCCACTTGAATATTAATATTACTTGAACTACTTGTTACAGCAGAACCCGCTTTGGATCCCAAATTCATATGCCCACCCAAGTATAGATAGCCATTGCTAGTGCCGCTCAATTGCCCTGTCTTTAAATTAATAGGCCCACTCACGGCGAGAATATTGGTCTCTCCTCTAAATACCGCATCATAATTATCGGTCAGCTGTTTGGATGTAGTGATGGTAATTCCTCCACCGGTTACTGTGGCTAAAACCGATAAGCTGCCTTCAGATTCAATTCCCCATGCTTCCCCACTAGC
>CALQBB020000017.1 GCA_943328715.2 Polynucleobacter meluiroseus
CCTATTATTATTTTTTTTTAAATCCTAAAAAAAAGCTTTACAGATAAATCTGTAAAGCTTGGTTTTGGTAGCGGGAGATCAGGCGATTTCTAACTTTTTAGAAGGGTATGAATTGGTGGTTGATTTGTGGAAATATATGAATAGGCGAGATGATTAATTTTCATGCGGATTATAAGTTTTCTATAACCACATAGCCAGCAACAACTGATGCAGAAGGATAAATAATAACGCTTGTAAGACCTGATAATGTTATCGCTAGCAATAAAGGCTTAGCATTAATTGCTTTGCCACCGACAACACCTGAAACGGTCGCAAATAATGCAGGAAAAAGCTGAAAAAGAACATCGTTTGTATGATCTGCGTAAAAAGTTATCTAACTCCGAAATGTTCATTAATGAATCAATTGAGATAGCTCGAAACATACAGTATTATTGGGATTCTTCAGACCTTGAGACCAAATTGAAATTACAGAAAACGGTGTTCCCAAAAGGGCTTATTCATTATCCCTTCAACAAGGATTATCTAACTCGAAATGTAAATAATATTTTCGCAGAATCCCTTTGTGTTCAAGGGCTTTGCAATGGCGTAAAACAAAAAAAGCCAATCATTTCTGATTGGCTTTTTCTTAGTGGCGGGGACAGGACTATCCTCCATTTCATTTCGGATGGACCTTGGGGGGTTACTATGAAAAGCTCAGACCGCTACGCGTTCTTCCTTTTTACATTCCTATTCGTTTATGAAAGTAAACTTTCAACACTTCTAGAAATGCAAAAAGCCAGTCAAATTTGACTGGCTTTTCTTAGTAGCGGGTGAGCCACAAATTTCTAACTTCCTCGAAGGGTATGAAATGGTGGTTGAGTTGTGGTTGTTTATGAATCGTCAAGATGCTTAAACCATGGCATCTTTGAGAAAACACTTCCTTGAAATTTGAAAACCATGTTCTAAGGTTCCATATTTCGTATACATCAATCCTTATTTTGTGTTCTTCTGTTACTTGCGTTCAAATCTAAATTTGTCAAAAAAAGAAAATGAAGAAAACGATTTTAATTACAGGTTCTAGTAGTGGTATTGGCAAAGACACGGCAAAATATTTTCAGTCAAAAGGATGGAATGTTATTGCCACAATGAGGAGTCCAGAAAATGAGAAAGAGCTATCTTCTTTGGCAAATGTACAGGTTGTAAAATTGGATGTATTGGATCTTGATTCAATCGATACGGCCATAGCAAAAGGAATTCAACACTTTGGAAAAATAGATGTTTTGGTCAACAATGCTGGTTATGGGGCTTATGGGCCTATTGAATCTTTTCCAAGGGAGAAAATCCTTCGTCAGTTTAATACGAATGTAATTGGCTTAATGGATGTTACTCGTGCCATACTCCCACATTTTCGACAAAATAAAAGCGGTATCGTTATTAATATTTCATCAATGGGTGGTAAAATGACTTTCCCATTGGGTTCATTGTATCACGGGACAAAGTTTGCGGTTGAGGGTATTTCCGAATCAATGCGCTATGAAATGGAACAGATCGGTTGTAAAGTTAAAATCATTGAACCTGGTTCAATCGCGACAGATTTTGCAGGTCGATCGTTTGACTTCAATCACGATGAAAACCTCAAAGAATATCAACCGATAGTTACAAAAATATTGACGGTTTTCCCAACTATGGTTAAAAGCGCTTCACCAGTAAACATTGTTTCAAAAGTGATTTTTCAGGCAGCTACCGATGGGAAAAGTAAATTAAGATATATGGCAGGAAAAGATGCCAAGATGTTTAATTTCATGAGTAAGGTTTTTGGCTATAACTTTATTGTTTTCATGAATAAAAAGTTTTTTAAATTGTAGCGCATGAGTCAATTCATTCATTTAAAATCAATTGCTGATCTATCACGTCTTTTAAATGAAAGTGACTTTCATCCTTTGGTTGCAGTTGTAGATTTTAGCAAAACCACGGATCACATCGAAGAGGAAACACGAATCACAACTGATTTTTATTCTGTGATGTTTAAGAATTATTGTAAAAGCGCCCTTACTTATGGTCGAAAAGCAATTGATTTTGATGAAGGCAGTTTGATTTGTATGGCGCCAAACCAAGTGATAACTATTGACAATGAAATTGAGCCCCGAGATAATCCAATGGGTTGGGGCTTATTTTTTCATCCTGATTTGATTCGAAATACGACACTTAATTCCAAAATGAAAGACTATTCTTTCTTTTCATATGAGATGGCAGAAGCGCTTCATTTATCTGAAAAAGAAAAGCAGTTGCTTTACGATTGCATTGTAAAAATTCAGTCGGAAGTAAAAGAAAACATTGATGATTATAGTCAGACGATTATTGTTTCAAACATTGAACTTTTATTAAATTATTGCAATCGCTTTTATGGAAGACAGTTCATTACCCGCAAAGCCACAAATAGAGATGTGTTAGAGAAAGTAGAGACGATATTGAGACAGTATTTTTCTACAGAAACACCCCTTAATGGTTTGCCTACAGTGAAATATCTTGCAGAAACTGTTCATTTGTCTCCAGGCTACCTTGGTGATTTACTCAAAAAAGAAACTGGCATGAATGCTCAGGAGCACATTCATCATGTTGTAATTGAGCATGCCAAAAACACATTATTAAATACAGACCAGTCGGTTAGTGAGATTGCCTTTGATTTAGGTTTTGAATACCCACAGTATTTCAGTCGTTTGTTTAAACAGAAAACAGGAACAACTCCGTTGAAATTTAGGAATTTGAATTGAGCTTAAATAAGCAGTTTAAGAAATGCAAAAACCCGAGCCTAATGACTCGGGTTTTCCTTGTATCGGGGACCGGACTATCCTCCATTTCATTTCGGATGGACCTAATGGGGTGCTTTAATAAGAAAAGTTCAGTCCGCTGCGCGTTCTTCCTTTTTGCATTCCAATTCAGCTTATTTAAGCGAGCTTCCAACGCTTCTTGAAATGCAAAAAGCCAGTCATTTCTGACTGGCTTTTCTGAGTAGCGGGGACCGGACTCGAACCGATGACCTTCGGGTTATGAGCCCGACGAGCTACCAACTGCTCCACCCCGCAATATATCTTTCATTATTGCTTCATTATTTCAATTTTCGGTTTGATCCCCGACGAGCTACTCCGCCGCGGCGGAATCCACCCCGCAATATATCTTTAGTTATTGCTATCTTATTCTATTTTTTCAGTTTTGGTGAACTGAATGAGCAACTCAAATTTGCTTCGTTAAGCGTTCGTTGCGGGTACAAAGATACGCGTTTTTTTAGAATACGCAATACTTTTATTTAAGCAACTGTTGGTCCTTCGCCAAATTCTTTTTCGGAAGACAAGAAACTTAATTCACCTTCCGCATTTTCAGCCATTAAGATCATTCCTTGCGATTCAATTCCTCGGATTTTACGCGGCGCTAAATTCAAGAGTACTAAAACGGTTTTCCCAATGATGTCCTCTGGTGCGTAATGTGCTGCAATTCCAGAAACAATCGTGCGTTCGTCAATTCCTGTGTGGACTTTCAACTTTAATAGTTTATCCGCATTTTCTACTTTTTCTGCTTCAAGGATTTTCCCCATACGCATGTCCATTTTGCTAAAATCGTCGAAGTTGATGAGGTCTTTCATAGCTGGATAAGGTGATTTAAGTTGATTACTCGCTTGTAGTTTTTCTACTTCTGACTGTACAAGCTCGTCTTCGATTTTTGTAAATAATATGTGCGCTTCGCCGATGTGGTGTCCGGCTACTAATAATGTTGAACTACCAAACGAGGACCATGAAAGATTCTCCGCATTCAACATTTTTCCTAATTTCTGTGCCGTTGATGGCAAGAAGATCTGTGTAGCGATTTGTAGATTCGCAGTAATTTGCAAGGCAACATAGAGAATGGTCTGAACGCGTTCCGGATCTGTTTTAATGACTTTCCAAGGTTCTTGGTCCGCCAAATATTTATTTCCAATGCGCGCAATTTGCATCATCTCGGTTTGCGCTTCACGAATTTTGTACGCATACATTAATTCAGCTATGCGTCTTGGAGCTTGCTCAATGGCGTCGAATACCGCCTGATCTTCCGCACTAAAGGCAAGTGGACTCGGAACGATTCCTTCATAATATTTATGCGTCAATACCAAGGTTCTATTCACGAAATTCCCGTAAATATCCGCCAATTCTGAATTGACACGCGTTTGAAATTCTTTCCACGTAAATTCGGAATCCTTGCTTTCTGGAGCAATCGCACTCAAAACGTATTTTAATTCATCAATCTTGTTTGGATAGGCTTCTAAGTATTCATGTAACCAAACCGCCCAATTGCGAGAAGTAGAGAATTTATCTCCTTCTAAATTCAAGAATTCGTAGGCTGGAACGTTATCTGGAAGAATAAAGTCCCCATGATCTTTCAATAAAATCGGGAAGATAATTGCATGAAAAACAATGTTGTCTTTTCCAATGAAATGAACGAGTTTTCGATCTCCAGCTTCGGATTTTGTCCAATAGTTGCGCCAATCTTTTCCCTTGTCAAGTGCCCATTGTTTTGTCGCTGAAATGTAGCCAATTGGCGCATCCAACCAAACATATAGAACCTTTCCATCGGCATTTGGCAGTGGAACTTTTACTCCCCAATCTAAATCGCGGGTCATGGCACGAGGCTTTAGTCCACCATTGATCCACGACATGCATTGTCCGATCACTTGGTTTCTCCACAACTTTGGATCGTGTTGTTGAACGCCGTCTAATATTCCGTTTTGAATCCATTCCTTCAACCATGTTTCGTGTTGATCCATGGGTAAGTACCAATGCGAAGTGGATTTCAATATAGGTGTTTTACCGCTTAACGTGGACTTTGGATTGATTAAATCTGTCGGACTTAAGTCACTTCCACATTTCTCACATTGATCTCCGTATGCGCCAGTACTTTGACATTTCGGACAATCTCCCGTGATGTAGCGATCTGCTAAAAATTGTTGGTATTCTTCGTCAAAATATTGTTCTGATGTTTCTTCAATAAACTTTCCTTGCTCGTGTAATTTTTTAAAAAAATCAGCTGACGTTTCGTGATGCAATTCAGTGGATGTTCGGTGAAAGATATCAAAGGAAATGTCAAATTTTTCAAAGGCATTTTTGATGATTCCGTGGTACTTATCTACGATGTCTTTTGGCGTGAGTCCATCTTTCTTCGCACGAAGTGTAATCGCTGCACCGTGCTCGTCACTACCACAGATAAACACGACATCGTGCTCATTCATGCGAAGGAAACGAACAAAGATATCTGCTGGAAGGTAAACACCTGCGACGTGTCCGAGGTGTAAGGGTCCATTCGCGTAGGGCAATGCTGCGGTTACCGTATATGTTGCTTTTTTCATCAGGACAAAGATAATAAAAGCTTGGGCATCTTTAAGGAATTCAATGTGCTAAAAATTGGGCATAAAAAAAGGGTCGACGAGCGACCCTTTTCCTGATTCGAAAATCGAATTATTTTTTCACAACGTTGAATTGTGCAGTTTTACCATTTTCAAGTACTACGTTGAAAATGTAAACACCTGCTTCAAGGTTTGCGATGTTCAATTCAGCTTGACCAGCAGTCAAAGAAACTTGATTTGTCATAGCCACTCTTCCAGCAACGTCAGTTACTGTTAAGTTTGCTACTCCTTCACCTTCGATGGAGATAGTCACTAGGTCAGTAGCCGGGTTAGGATAAGCCATTCCTGCTACTGTGTTTAATTCATTGATTCCAACTGTTTCACCAACTTTCATTGCGATAGAGCTTGGTACATCTGAACCAAATCCAGCAGCAAAGTAAGTTCCATCGCTTTCGTTAGGACTCATTGGTTGCAAGTAGTAAGCCTCGTTCCAAGTGTAGTCTGTTTTGTTTTCGTGTCCAATGTATAAATTTAAGTTTACTGTTTGAACACATGCCAAATAACGTTGGTTATCTTCTAAGTTAGTTGGTGTATTGAATGCACCGTAAACAGTTTCACCTTGAAGGTCACCAGGGAAGTAGTAGAATCCAGATGCTACTTCAGTCAATGTTGTGAATCCTAAATTCGCATCATTTAAGTCAGCGAAAGCATCTTCCCATTTGTACAAGTATAAAGCCATTTCTTCGCCTGTTAACAAAACTGCAGATGCAGTACTTGTTGTTGCAGCAAAGTAAATTCCTTCAACACTCATGCGGCTAGCATTTGGATCATTGATCACTGAACATACAGAGAATGTTTGGTTGTTAGTTCCCGGACGGTAGTAGTTACCACCTGAAGGTAATCCAGTCGTTGCATCCGCTTGTGCATATGAATACAATGAATCAGAAATCGTAAACGTTGATGTTAAAATGTTATCAGCATCATATTGGTCAGCAACACCTAATCCAACCGTGTACGTCACTGTGTACGTTCCAGCAGGATAAGTAGCCAAAGAGAACTGCGGCAATGTTGAAGCTCCACCAGGATAAACATCTGTACTGTCACCAGCAGCGATTGATAATCCAGTTACGCTGTTGTCATAAACAGTTGCTCCAGCTGGATTCGTAATTTTTGCGTTTAAAGAAATAGATGCTTGCGCTTGGTTTCCGTAATTGAAAACACGTGCTCCTAGGTCAAAATTGAATTCTGTACCATTTTGAGCGATGTACGATGGAACGATAGCTTGTTTTGGAAGTAACGCTGCTTTCGGGGAGATTCCTCCGTCGTTCGCGTACAATCCTGTTTTGTTTCCTAGGAACATAACGACAGCACCGCTAGCCATTTGGTTTACGATGGCATCTCCGTCAGAATTTTGGATCATCACAACAGGAATGGTTACATTTACACCACTTGCACCAGCTCCCATTGCGATTACCTCTGGATCACGGTTGATCACGATAACTGCAACAGCACCTGCGTTTTGTGCATTCAATGCTTTCATTCCAAACTCACACGTATTACGGTAAATAACCGCGATCTTTCCTGTAAGGTTGTTGATTAAGGGATTACATCCTTCTTGTGCAATTGGATGTCCTTGCGCGTTTGTTCCTTGACTACCATCGTCTACCAACATCAAGGTGTCTTGAACGTACGTTCCCGGAATAAGGAAGTCAGGAGTTCCCCACCCACTTCCTGGATCTGCCCATGTAAATGTGTAATTGGCAACGATAGGCTGCGGAGAAACGCCCGCTACAATCACTTGAGCATTTGACATAAAAGTCAAAGCTACAGCACTAATAGTAAGTAATAATTTTCTCATAGTTGATTATTTTATAATGATTCGGGATAAAGTTAATATAATTTTCACTCAAATCAAAAAGTTAATGAAAACAAAAAAGCCGTCTGTTGACGGCTTTAATAAGGTTGTGGTGAAGTGCTTAGCGCAGCCATACAATCAAATAATAAAAAATTGCTGCTAATCCGGCACTTACAGGAATGGTAAGAATCCACGCCCATAATAAGTTGATGGTTACTCCCCAGCGCACTGCGCTCAGGCGTTTTGTGGCACCAACCCCAATAATTGAACCAGTAATGGTGTGTGTCGTTGAAACAGGGATTCCAAACTGAGATACGGTAAACAGGGTCAATGCCCCTGCGGTTTCGGCACAAACACCTTCCAACGGTGTGACCTTCGTAATCTTAGTTCCCATTGTTTTAACGATCTTCCATCCACCCATTAAGGTTCCAAGTCCGATCATTAAGTAACAACCAAACGCAATCCAAAATGGCATTGTGTCTGAATGAACTTTTGTTTTAATCTTAAATCCTTCTTTTAATTCACCTGATTTTTTATCCACATAGTTTCCGAAAATACCTGCATATGCATAACGAGTATTGAGGGTTTTATCGGTGAAAACAGTATCGTTTGTTTTTGCATCACACAAAGCATCACCTAATGTGTATACTTCGATTTTACCTAAAGCATCGTCAATCTCTTTGTAACTAGGAATCGTTGCTTTCGCATATCCATCAGTAACTTTTCCATCTTTGTCGTAGACAACTTTACCTGTTGAGGCATCAACAATCTCTTTGTGCTCCATGAAGTATACAGTACTGTCAATCTGCGCAACTTCTGGTTTGAATTTCTCTAATTTGTCTTCTTCGTTATGGTATTCAATTTGCATCAATTCCGTAATCTGAAGATCTTTTGGAACGGAACTATCTAATTTACCTTCACGCCCCATGTTGCCATAAACAAGTAAGGCTGCACAAATAATACCCATTACCTTTTGAGAATCGGCACCACCATGTCCTAGAGAGAAAGCTGCTGAAGAAAGCAATTGCAATTTCTTGTGCATGTTGGCTTCCTTCATGGCGGATGGCTTTTTACCGTGAACCAATTCAAACCAAATGTATACAAGAATGAAAATACTGATCATTCCAATCACAATGTAGAGCATGATCGGTTTCATGTCGATGTATTCAATCATGTATTCCATGACCATAATAGTCACTCCAGACAAGGCAAGAATCACCAACATTTTTTTCCAGAAGGAACGACTGATGGTAACCACAGCAATCAAGTAGGCAATAAACCCACCGATAATAGGAGCGAGGAATATAAACAAGACAACTTTA
>CALQBB020000018.1 GCA_943328715.2 Polynucleobacter meluiroseus
CACTTCCCACACCTACAACAAGGTCAAAGAAGAAGTTTGGAAATTGTTGGGGAAAATCTCCAAGTTCGGTCCTGATGCTCAAACCATTGCTTCAAAGGTTTCACATGCATTGAAAGGAACATTATTGAATCAAAGCAATTTATTCGAATCCTTAAACTTCAGGTATTTTGGTCCTGTGGACGGACACGACGTGGTTGGATTAGCGAAAGTAATGGCTGATTTAAAAGACATCCCTGGTCCGAAAATCTTACATTGCATCACCCGTAAAGGTGCAGGATACAAGTTTTCTGAAGAAGGTAACCCAACCAAATGGCACGCTCCAGGTGTATTCAACAAAGAGACCGGAGAAATTGTCAAAATTATCCCAAAATCTCCTCAAGCACCTAAATACCAAGACGTTTTTGGACACACAATCGTCGAGTTGGCAGAAAAAAATGATAAAATCATGGGGGTTACTCCTGCGATGCCTTCCGGAAGTTCATTAAATATCATGATGTCCGCTATGCCTGAGCGCAGTTTTGACGTAGGTATTGCCGAGCAACACGCTGTTACTTTTAGTGCAGGATTGGCTACGCAAGGATTGGTTCCGTTTTGTAACATCTACTCATCGTTCATGCAACGCGCATTCGACCAAGTATTGCACGATGTCGCTTTGCAAAACTTAAATGTTGTATTTTGTTTAGATCGAGGTGGACTCGTTGGTGCAGATGGTGCAACACACCATGGAGCTTACGATTTAGCGTACATGCGTTGCATTCCAAACATGGTCGTTTCAGCACCGATGAACGAAGAAGAGTTGCGTAATTTAATGTATACCGCTCAATTAAAAGATCAAGGTCCATTCTCTATTCGTTATCCACGTGGAAACGGTGTGATGACCGATTGGAAAACACCGTTGAAAGAAATTCGCATCGGTGAAGGAAGAAAAGTAAGCATCGGTGAGGATGTTGCTATTTTAACCATCGGACATCCAGGTAATTTCGCACAAGAAGCCATTCAAGAATTAAAAGGAAGCGGAATATCTGTTGCACATTATGACATGCGTTTTGTCAAGCCAATTGATGAAGTGATGTTACACGAGGTTTTCTCGAAGTTTAAACACGTTATTACCATCGAAGATGGATGTTTAATGGGTGGATTCGGGTCAGCTGTCATCGAGTTTATGGTGGACCAAAAATACCAAGCAGAAGTTGTTCGACTTGGAATTCCAGATGAATACGTTCACCATGGAACACAAGAAGAATTATGGTCTGATTGTGGTTTTGATGCTCCTGCGATTGTCAAAGCGGTGAAAACTTTGACGAAATTCCAAGACAAATCTTCTTCGAATCAAAAAGTGAGTTAATTCACTTTTGAAGACCTATTCCGTTCATTTTTCGCATTTAATTTATATTTTCGTTCGAAAATAATTGGAAAAACGGAGTCTGTTTTTCTAATTATTGTAATTTGGACAATAATTTAAACCGCCATTTGTGAAAAAAACGAACTTTAGTGCCTTTGGCACACTCATCACTATTTTCTTTTTCTGGGGATTTGTTGCAGCGAGTAACGACATATTAATTCCCGTTTTCAAAAAAGCCTTAAACCTAACTCAATTTGAATCACAATTGATTTCATTTGCGTTTTATGTCGCGTATACCGTAGGATCTATACTCTATTTTGCTATTTCAGCACTATTGAAAAAAGACATCCTCAATAAAATTGGATACAGAAACGGACTTGCGCTAGGACTCATCATTTCAGCTGTTGGAACTTTGTTATTTATTCCAGCTTCGAATAATGCCTCATTTATCATGTTGATTTCTGGATTATTCATTGTTGGACTTGGGTTTGCCTTACAGCAAATTGCTGCCAATCCTCTTGCGATCCAAATGGGCGATCCATCCAAAGGGAACATCCGTTTGAGCATGGCTGGTGGAATTAACAACGTAGGAACGACTATCGGGCCAGTGATCGTTTCCTTCGCCATTTTCGGAGGGGTTTCTTCAGGAGAATCAACGCTGAATTTAACGGCGGTACAAACTCCATACATCTGTTTGGGAATTGCGTTTGTTGTGGCGGCATTGTTCTTTAAATTTTCTTCCGTTCCTGATCGCATCGAAGGTTCCTCTTCAGAAGGAGCTGGAAAAATCATGGAAACACTTCGTCATCCACAAGTACTATTAGGAATGCTTGCCATCTTTCTTTATGTAGGAGTAGAAGTAGCTACAGTGAGTAATTTACCTGAATTCATGAAACAAAAACTTGGAACAGCCGAAGGTGCTGTGGCTCCTTTTGTTTCCTTGTATTGGGCAAGTTTAATGATTGGACGTTGGACTTCCGCTGCAGGAGTTTTTGATTTAAGTAAATCCATGAAAACCGTGTTAGGCATTGTCCTTCCGTTTGTTGCATTTGGAATATTCGCTGGAGCCAACATCATCGGTGGAAACAACATCAATGAATTGTATCCTTATTTAGGAATTGTTGTCCTTTTAATCGTTGCTGATTATTTAAGTGCAGGAAATCCAGTAAAACAAATTATGATCTACTCTAGTTTAGGCGCTATCGCACTAGCAATCGGAATTTTTAGCTCCGGTATGATCAGTGTGTTTGCGTTTATTTCTGTTGGAATATTTTGTAGCACTTTGTGGCCGTGTATCTTTACCTTATCCATTGCAGGAATGGGTGAAAATACAAACACGGCATCCAGTCTACTTATTATGATGATCATGGGAGGTGGATTTATTTCTGTTCTTCAAGGCGCTTTAGCTGACGACAACGTACTTGGAATTCAACAGTCTTACTGGCTGGGTGTTGTTTGCTTTGCTTACCTTGTATTCTTTGCATGGACTGTCAGTAAAATACTTCAAAGAAGGGGCGTTGATATTTTCTCCACAGAAAAAGTTTCTGGACATTAATCCCCTGTATTTTGAGTATGTACCGCATTGATTTTAATGATTTTTTTACCTCGGCATTTTCCGTGGATTGTATTCTCTTTGGGTATTCAGAAGGCGAGATTAAAGCACTACTGATTAAAAGAGCCATGCAGCCATTTGAGAATCTTTGGGCCATTCCTGGAGATTTGATTTATCCAGACGAGGATTTAGAACAAGCAGCCGAACGCGTGTTATTTGAGTTAACAGGACTCAACAACATTGCGATGCATCAGTCACAGACCTTTGGGAAACCCAATAGACACCCGCAGGGACGCGTAATCACCATCTCCTACTTTGCCTTATTGCGCATCGAGGATTTTGAGGTGAAAGCATCCTCTTGGGCTGGAGATGTACAGTGGGTTTCACTCAAAAACATGCCGGATTTAGCATTTGACCACAACCACATACTATCCAGTACGTATGAAATGCTGAAATTAAAACTACAAAACGAACCCATTTGTTTTGATATCCTTCCGGAACGATTTACACTAAATGAATTTCAACAATTGTATGAATTCGCCTTTGATCAAGCATTTGACAAAGCAAACTTCCGAAAGAAAATAAAAAACATTCCCCTGATTGCCCACGACGAAAAACAACAAAACGTAAAACATCGTCCAGCAAAACTATTTTCCTTTGATAAGTTGTCATACGTAGAAGGGCTTGAACAAAATAGGTACACATTTAAAATGTAAAAAATAAAATGAAATACTTATTGTATAATGTACAATTATTTATATATTTACCATGTACTAGCGAACATTTTGCATAGTCAATGGTTAAATACTTAGTAAAAGAGGCTCCGGCCTCTTTTTTATTGAAGGTAAGATTTGAAAAAAAGTTATTGTTCTTTTTACAATAATTGATAATCTTTTTATATTTACGCAACTAACTATGCTAAAATGATAAAAAAACTATTCATTCAACTGCTGTTTATTGGATTTAGTGGCTTCGCATTTTCACAAGAAATGTCTGTCACTGGATTCGTAAAAAGCGAACAAAACGTGGGATTACCATTTGTCAAGGTTCAAGTCAAAGGTGTTACAACAGGTGTTACAACCGACGGAACTGGTTTTTATCGCTTAAAAGTGAGCGATGCAGCCAATTCAATCCTATTGTTTACATTCACCGGCTATGAAAAACAAGAAGTTAAGCTAAACGGAAGAAGTACACTTGATATCGTTCTTATCGAACTTGTAAACAACCAAAAAGAGGTTGTCGTAGGATACGGAACGGCCAAAAGCAGAGAAGTAACAGGTGCAACTTCCAAAGTAGATGGTGAAAACATCGAAAAAATGAGCGTTGCTCGTGTCGATCAAGCCTTACAAGGACAAGTTGCTGGTGTGAACATCGCGACGAACTCAGGTTCACCAGGTGGATCTTCCAGCATTCGCATTCGTGGACTATCTACATTTGGCGATAACGATCCATTAATCTTAGTTGATGGTGTAGTGTATGATTCCGAAGGATTAAACGCCTTGAATCCATCTGATATTAAGTCAATTAACGTCCTAAAGGACGCTACAGCAGGTATTTACGGTGTTAGAGCAGCAAACGGTGTCATCATCGTTGAAACGAAAAAAGGAAACATCAACAGCAAACCGCAAGTAGAATACAATGCCTATTGGGGTCAACAACAAACATCCAGAAAACTAGATTTATTGACGGCACAAGAATATGCTGTCATTAAAAACGAAATGTTTGCCATGGGTGGACAAGACATGCCATTCAACAATACGAATTTAGGTATTGGAACGCCTTGGCAAGATTCTGTCTTCCAAACTGCTCCAATTCAGAGTCATAACTTAAGTATCAGTGGTGGAACATTGAACACGCGATATTCCATCGCACTTGGTTACTTTAATCAAGACGGTATCGTTGGTGGACCTAAATCGAATTTCTCTCGTTACAATGCACGTTTGAACTTCAGCACGGACATGTCGGCTAAACTGAAGTTAAACTCTGTATTACTTTACTCCAACGATGCGCGCAGTACATTACCTGAAAACGGCATCGGATCAGTACTTTACAACACCATTAACGCTTTCCCGAATGTTCCAATTCGCAAACCGAACGGACAATTCTCCTACATGGAACAAGTGAGTGACATCATCAATCCAATTGCACAAATGCAGAACCAATACAATTGGAACACCGCAAACAAAATTGTTGGTAAAGAGGAGTTTGTATATGAATTCAATGATCATTTATCGTTTACGAATCGAGTGAACTACAACGTTGCATTCGTTGATGGTAAGGTATTCTCTCCACTGGTATGGTACGGAGATGGTAAATATGCCAATACCGCAATCAACGACGCTCTTGAATCACCAACGGTAGAATTAGCGCCAGGTGTAGAAATTAACCGTGGAGCAGCTGTTTATGAAGAACGCTCAACATTCGTTGATTTAACCTACGAAAGCTTCTTAAACTACGAGAAAACTTTCGCTGAAAACCACAAAATCAAAGGAACAGCCGGTGTTTCTATCTTCCAAAGAGAAGGAAGCTCCATTAATGGAACAGCATTCGGAATTCCAAACAATTCCGTTGCTTACGCAGATATTTCAGCGAACACAGCACAAGGTGGATACTTAAACAATGTAGGTTCTTGGGAGTTTACAGAACGTCTCGTTTCCTCATTCTTACGTGCTGAGTATAGCTTTAAAGAGAAATACATGTTCTCCGGAATCGTTAGACGTGACGGATCAAGCAAGTTCGGTGCTAACAGTCGCTACGGTATCTTCCCAACAGCCTCAGCAGGTTGGTTGCTGTCCGAAGAATCGTTCTTCAAAGTAAAATTCATCGACTACGCGAAACTTCGCATTAGCTACGGTGTATCTGGAAATGACCAGATTCCTAACTTTGCTTACCGCGGATTATTAAACGGAGAAGGAGTATATGTATTCGACGACTTAATCACACAAGGAGTAGCAATTGGACGTCCATCAAATCCAGATTTAAAATGGGAAACAACGCGTCAATTGAACATCGGAGCGGACTTCACATTCTGGAAGAAATTAGACTTTACCACGAATTACTTCATCAAAAATACCTTTGATTTATTGTTCCAACCAGACGTAACAGCCATCATTGGTTCATATGGTCCAGGTGGATATCCACCAGTAATCAATGCAGGAAATGTTTCCAACAAAGGAGTTGAGTTAGAATTTGCTTACCATTTACGCAAGAAAAAAGACTTCTCTACAGACTTGAATTTCAACGTAACAACGATTACGAATAAAGTAACCAAAGTTCCGGACGGAGTAGATTACATTCCAGGCGCTGGATTTAGCGTTGGTGGAGATGTTGCTACACGATTCCAAGAAGGATACGAAATTGGGTATTTCTTTGGGTACGAAACAGCTGGAATCTACCAAACTCAAGCAGAAATTGATGCTTCACCCGTTGTTCAAGACGGTGCAAAACCAGGTGACTTAATCTTTGTTGACCAAAATGGCGATGGTGTCATTAACTTCAACAATGACTCCGATAAAACCTACTTAGGTTCTGCCATTCCAGACTTTACTTTCGGATTCTCGTTCAACGTTCGCTACAAAGCATTTGACCTTTCAGGGATGCTTTACTCAGCAATTGGACAAGAAATCATCCGCAACTACGAGCGTCAACAACCTTACGCAAATCAACTAGGGTATATGGTTGACCGTTGGACAGGAGAAGGATCTACAAACGAGAATCCACGTGTGACAACAGAATCCACACGCAACAATTTATTCTCATCGTACTACGTTGAAGATGGATCATTTGCTCGTTTGAAAAACGTTCAACTTGGATACAGCTTCTCTGCTGCCAAATTAAAGAAAATCAAAGTGGATTCATTCAGAATCTATTTATCTGCAAATAACTTATTTACACTGACACGTTACCAAGGATTCGACCCTGATCTTGGTTCTTCAGGTGCGCTTTCTGCAGGAGTTGATTACGGATTTTATCCGCAAGCAAAAACATTCATGGGTGGTGTTCAATTAAAATTCTAAACGATGAGACTAATTCAAAAATCACTAATAATTACAGGACTAGTTATCCTTTCGCTTTCACAAACTGCTTGTGATAAGTTCCTTTCTGTTGACCCTCCATACACACAAGATGTGGAGAACTTCTTTCAAACTCCGGAGGATTATGACCGTGCATTAACTGGTGCATATGACATGCTGCAAGCATCCTTCTTAACCATGTGGATTGGAGAAATTGCTTCTGACAATGCCATCGCAGGTGGAGAAAGTGTGAACGATTCACCGGGATTACACCAAATCGATAACATGACTCATGGTGGTGTAAATGTAGAGCTTAGAAACGTTTTTCGTTGGAATTACACGGGATTAACACGTGCAAACTACATCCTTGAAAACAAAGACAACATCGATTTTCCTGGAAAAGCACACATCATCGCAGAAGCGAAGTTCTTACGTGCTTACTATTACTTTGAGTTAGTGAAATACTTCGGAGATGTTCCATTGATCATCGACAGACGCATCGGTATTGAAGAAGCACTTCAAATCGCACGTTCACCAAAAGCAGAAGTATATGCGCAAATCGAAAAAGATTTGAAAGATGCTTCAGAAGTGTTGAATCCTGTTGCTAGTCAAAAAGGTAGAGCAACAAAAGGTGCAGCCATGTCTTTCCTTGGGAAAGTATACCTCTACCAAAATAAATTTACGGAAGCTGCTGCTACGTTTGACGAAGTTATTGCCTCTGGAAGTTATAGCTTAACTCCAAGTTATGTTGACTTGTTTTCCGTTGCAAATGAAAACAACAGCGAAACAGTATTCGATGTAGAATACACAGGATTAGAAGGTGGAAGCTACGGATGTTTAATCTGTCTTGAAGGAAATGCAGCTGTTGGATTCCAAGGTATTCGTCAGTACAATGGTCCAGTTTACGGAGATGGTAACAGCTACAACTTGCCAACGCAAGCGTTGTACGATGCCTTTAGTTCCATTGATGGACGTCGTGCTGCAACTGTTTTAGACATCGATGCATTTATCGCGACACAACCAAATGCTGCATCCATTACCTATGCAATTGGTGCGGGTGGACACACGGGATACTACAACAATAAATACATCAAACGCCAAGGTGAAATTGGACTTCCAGACAACGATTTAACAAGTCCAGTGAATTACCGCGTCATGCGCTATGCTGACGTACTTTTAATGGCTGCAGAGGCACACTACCAACTTGGACACACATCTACTGCACAGCAGCTTGTTAATCAAGTGAGAGGACGTGCTAGTGTACCAGGAATTCCAGTTAATTCCATCGAAGTAATCTACAAAGAACGTCGCTTCGAATTATCCGGTGAAGGTTTACGTTTCTTCGACTTAGTTCGAACAGGGCAAGCCGCAACCTACATCGATGGCTTTGTTACAGGCAAACATGAATTATTCCCAATTCCGCAAGTTGAAATCGATTTAACAGGTGGTAATTGGTC
>CALQBB020000019.1 GCA_943328715.2 Polynucleobacter meluiroseus
AAGCTTTCGTATTGGTGAAATTTTCCCACAGTGCTTTTTCCACATCTGTCGGTAATTCTTTACTCACCAAAATGGGTTCCATTAAACGACGGTATGCCTGTTTCCACTCCATACCATGTGCTTGAATTCGGTGTCCATGATCGCGAAAAGCTTCTAAATGAGCTAATTCATGGATTGCCGTGACTAGGAATGAGAATTTATTCAAATCACCGTTAACGGTAATCGTCGGTTTTTCTTCTCCGGCTTTCACGCGGAAGTCACCGAGTTTGGTGCTTCTTCCGGGAACGATTTTAAACTTGACTTTAGCGGAAAGAATTAAATCCGTCAGGTATTCCGTAAAAGCTTCCGGAGCGAAACGATTCAACGTTTCAATAAATTGTTCTCTTTTTGAATTCGACACAAACAAAGTTAAAAACAAAATGAAAGCAAAATCACCTTACACCACCTTGGAAAATATCCTTAACTTAGCTTCGTGAAATTATTACAAAACATAGGGAAGTACACATTGATGTTGACCATGGTTTTTACGAAACCAAAAAAATGGAAAATATTCTTATCGCGTTTAATCAATGAGCTCGAAAACATTGGTATTAGTTCCCTGCCAATTGTTGCGTTGATGTCCACTTTTATTGGAGGTGTTATTGCCTTGCAAACGGCTTCGAGTATGTCCAATCCACTTTTGCCAAAATACACGGTAGGATACATTACGCAATCAAGTACCATTTTAGAATTTTCACCAACGATTATCTCCTTGATTCTTGCAGGGAAAGTTGGTTCAAATGTCGCATCCGAAATTGGCACCATGCGTGTTACCGAACAAATTGACGCCCTAGAAATCATGGGGGTAAATTCCCTGAATCATTTAGTCTTGCCGAAAATCATTGCCGCAATCTTATTTTTTCCAGTTCTTATTATTTTCTCCATGACCTTAAGTATGTTGGGTGGATGGATGGCCTTGATGATTACCGATCTAACGACAACGGAAACATATGTATTAGGATTACGTGCGTTTTTTAATCCATTTCACATCACCTACGCTTTAACAAAAACAGTCGTGTTTGGATTTTTAATTGTTTCGGTTTCTTCGTTCTACGGTTATTATGTAAAAGGAGGATCGATCAATGTCGGACAAGCTTCTACACAGGCTGTTGTCAGTAGCAGCGTCGCTATATTAGTAGCCAACTTAATTCTCACACAATTATTATTGTTGTCATGATTGAGGTTAAACATGTCATGAAATCATTTAATGGACAACAAGTTTTGTCCGATATTAACCATCAATTTGAAACGGGAAAGGTCAATTTGATCATCGGTCAATCGGGACAAGGAAAATCTGTTTTAGCAAAGTGCATTGTTGGTTTATATGAAGTCGATGAAGGACAAATTCTATTCGACGGAAGAAACTTCACCGATATGGAGCGCTTTGAACGAAGTCAAATCCGTGAGGAAATCGGTATGTTGTTTCAAGGAGTAGCCTTGTTTGACTCCTTGACAGTAGAGCAAAACATCATGTTCCCACTGACGATGTTCACCAACATGACGAAAGGTGAAATGCAAAAACGTGTTGATTTTTGTCTAGACCGTGTCAACTTAAGCGGACGTAATAAATTGTTTCCAGCGGAATGTAGTGGGGGAATGCAAAAACGAATTGGCATTGCACGGGCTATTGCGATGAATCCCAAATACTTGTTTTGTGATGAACCAAATTCTGGTTTAGATCCGAAAACATCCATCGTTATTGATGGCTTAATCAAGGACATTACCGCAGAATACAACATGACTACGGTGGTGATTACGCACGACATGAACAGTGTGATAGAAATTGGACAAAACATTCTTTTCATTCACCAAGGAAAGAAATGGTGGAGCGGAGACAAAGATTCTATCCTTACGACAGATAATCCTGAAATCCTCAGTTTTGTGTATGCATCTGAATTTATGAAAGAAATTCGGTCCATCATGCAGGAAAAAAGAACATAATTTCCCTTCGATACTTTCATTTTAGAAAATTAACTTTATCTTTGCAACCCAACAAGAAAGAAATTTCGAATGGGCCCGGGTAAACGATCCCGATGTTTTATTATAATTGCGGATGTGGTGAAATTGGTAGACACGCCAGACTTAGGATCTGGTGCCGAGAGGTATGCGGGTTCGAGTCCCTCCATCCGCACAAAAGGTCTCGTTGGTAACGAGGCCTTTTTTTTTAACATAAATTGATAAAAAACACAACAAAATGAACATTACTCGTCAAGAAGTAGATGCACAGAATGCTGTACTTAAAGTGAACATTGCTCCGGCTGATTACCAAGGAAAAGTGAAAGCTTCTTTGGAGAAATATAGAAAAACAGCGAAAATCCCAGGATTTCGTCCAGGAAATATTCCTATGGCACTTATCCAAAAACAAGTTGGAAAGTCCGTTTTAGCTGAAGAGTTAAATAAATTGACGAACGATGCTTTGTACCGATACATCTCTGAGGAGAAATTGGAAATTCTAGGAAATCCAATTCCGAAAGAAGATGAAGGAATGACAGGCAGCTTCGAACAACCAGAAAATTTTGAATTTTCTTTTGAAATTGGTTACAGTCCATCTTTTGAATTGCCCATCAATGCGAAATCAAAATTCGATTACGCAACGGTTAAAATCGATAAAGACCTCATCAATAAACAAGTAGAGGATTTACGTCGCCGTTACGGTAAATTGGTTTCTTCTGATGCTGTTGGTGACAAGGATATGGTTATGGGTAAATTCGAGGAGAAAGAGGCGGATGGATCTGTAAAAACAGATGGAATCAGTCACTCATCTACCATTTCTATGGAATTCCTTGAAAATAAAGCGGGAATCAAAGCATTGAAAGGAAAGAAAGTAAATGAAGTCATTGACTTGGATCCTAAAAATGTCTCTAAAGACGATAAAGATTGTGCAGCGTTGTTGGGAATTACCGAAGAACAAGTTGCTGGATTAACATCAAACTTTCAATTTACCATTGCCGATGTGAAACGCATGGAAATGGCGGATTTAAATGAAGAATTATACACGAAGTTATTCGCGGAAGAAGTGAAAACGGAAGAAGAGCTTCATGTGCGTATCTCTGCTGATTTGACACGTATGTTCGCTGAGGATACTGACCGAATCTTTACACGTAACGTTTATAATCACTTGGTGAACGAAACAAAAATGACCTTACCAGAAGCATTTTTGAAAAGATGGATTCGAGTTTCTTCTGAGAAACCAGTAACGGAAGAAGATATCGATGCGGAATTTGATGCGTATTTGAAATCATTGAAATGGCAATTGATTCAAACCCGTATTTTTAAGGACAACAACATCCAATTGACAAACCAAGAAGTGATGGATTTCACGAAAAGTTTATTAGTTGGAAACTATGCACAATACGGACTTCCAGCTCCTGACGATCAAGAATTGACAGAAACAGCTGCGCGTTTGTTGCAAAACAAAGAACAAGTAAATGGTATTTATGACCGTTTGGCTGAACAAAAATTAACTGATTTCTTCAAGACAGCAGTGAACTTGGTGAAAAAAGAAGTGAAATACGATGACTTCATTAAATTGGCATCTGCACAGTAAATGTAGTTTTAGTAATAGATTTAAAAGGGTTGAACGAACGTTCAGCCCTTTTTTTATTTCCAGTCTAGGACTTGAAGCTGCTTGAGTTTCGTTGCTTGTCCATAAGTAAATTGAATACTTCGCGCTAATGCCTCAATGCCTTGCATCTTTCCAGTTCGATTGGAACTCAGTGCAATGATTTCTCTTGCCGGGGATGCCTGTAAGTCACGAATAGTCTTGATTCCGCGCTTTTGAATTTCCGTTAATGGAAAATTACTTGGAATCAAGGTGTAGCCTCCATGACGGTCAACCATTTCCATGATGAGCGGAAGGTTTCCTCCTTCATAATTCCATGCGTTTTCATCAACCGTTTTTTTCAGTTGGCAAAAATGGACCATTTGAGTGCGTAAGCAATTACCTTGATTGAGTAGCCAGGGATGCATTTCTTGTAAATCTGACATTTGAATGCTTTCTTCTGTCACACTTGGTGCATAAATGTAAATCTCCTCTTGATACAACGGAATTGTGCGTAGTCGAGCATCCATGTGTGGACCAGCAATAATACCGAGGTCCAGTTCTTTTCGTTCCATTGCTTCAAGTACATCTACTGTTTTCAGTTCGTGTATGCTTAGTTTTAATTCGTCGAAAGTCGATTGCCACTCGCCGAAAAGTTGAGGAATCAAATAGCTGGCAACGGTTGGAATGATGCCCAAACGAATTTCCTCCTTGATTTTTCCTTTCAATTGATCGGATAAATACTTGATTTTTTCCGTTTCACTTAAAATTTCACGTAGAATCGGCAATAAACGAATACCAGCTGGAGTCAGACGAAGTGGATTAGAATCTCGGTCAAAAACCAAGTATCCCAATTGTTCTTCTGCCTTCTTAATTTGCATAGAAAGCGTAGGCTGCGTAACAAAACAGCGTTCACTCGCTCGTTGGAATTGTTGTTCCTCACTGAGAACAACGATATACTGCATTTGTTGGATGGATATCATATAAATAAAATCTATGTAAATATAAAAACTATTGAAGAAATATATGGTTTTTCTCTCCGTAACTTTGTTCCACAAAAAAAGCAAGAGAAAAAGCAAATGGTTGCATTTTTTAACACCAACATGTAACCACGATCAAACCTTTTAGCTTTAACTTTGTAGTAGTATTAGTAACTAATTAAATTAAGTATATGTCAACATTTGTAGGAAAGCAATTTCCAGACGTAACTGTCAAAGCAATCGATGAAATGGGTGATGCATTTCAAATCAATGTCCTTCAACAAGCAATCGACAACAAGAAAAAAGTTGTTTTATTTTGGTATCCAAAAGATTTCACGTTCGTTTGTCCTACGGAAATTCATGCATTTCAAGAAGCAGCTGCTGAGTTCGCAAAAAGAAATACAATCGTTATCGGAGCTTCTTGTGATACAGCTGAGGTTCATTTTGCTTGGTTGAATACAGCAAAAGACAATGGTGGAATCGAAGGTGTGAAGTTTCCAATTATCGCAGATTCTACGCGTAACTTAGCAATGGAATTAGGTATCTTGGATTACGACATGTTCGACGAAGATTCAGTAGGTGATAACGTACCTTACCGTGCGACTTATTTGTTAGACGAGACCGGAATGGTATTCCACGAGTCAATCAATCACTTCCCTGTAGGACGTAATGTTCAAGAGTACATCCGTTTGATCGATGCATTCACACATGTTCAACAACATGGTGAGGTTTGTCCAGCAAACTGGGAAGAAGGAAAAGATGCAATGAATGCAACTCGTACTGGCGTTGCGGATTACTTAAGCAAACACTAAGAAATCGTGTTTACGGAATTAACAGAAGATCATTTGGATCAACTTTTGGCGAGCAACGCTAAAGTAATGGTACAATATGGCGCGACATGGTGCGGGAATTGCAAAATTACCAAGCCGAAATTCAAACGCATGGCAGAGGAAAATGAAGGCATTGAGTTTTACTACATCGATGCGGAAAAACTTCCAAATTCCCGTCAATTTGCGAATGTAAGCAACTTGCCAACTTTTGCTGGGTTCGTGAACGGAGCTTTAGTAAAAGAAGCGCAAGGAAATAAAATAGAAACCATTCAAGAAGTTTTAAATGCGGTTACCAGTCATTAAACACATCGTCGAATTCATTGAGAACAATGATGAAGACTACGTTATTGAAACCATGGAAACACTCGAGAATCTAATTGAGGCTCCAGGGATTAAGGACGAAGAATTGGATGTAATCGGCGAATTATTATCGAACTATTCTGGCGCATTAGAAGTGCACAAGGACATTCAAACCGGGACAGCAAAAAGAGATGCGTTAAATGCATTTATGAAGCGCGTAACAGGTTCTATTGACTAAACTTGAATCAATGTATGTGAAAGCCAACGAATTTCGTTGGCTTTTTTTTGTTTCCTACGGAAGGATTAACCCCAATGCTTTGCTTTCGCAGATGTTCTTCTTATCTTTGCTACATGTCAGATTTACTATCGAAATTAGAAGCGATTCACTACCGTTTTGTAGAAGTTGGAACCATGATCACCGATCCGGATATCATTTCGGATATGGAACGTTACGTGAAACTCAATAAAGAATACCGAGATTTAGAATCCTTGGACGAAATGTACAAAGCGTATAAAAATGTCCTTGAAAATTTAAGTAGCTCGAAAGCCATGTTGGAGGTCGAAACAGATCCCGAAATGCGTGAAATGGCTAAGATGGAAATTGATGAATTGGAAAGTAAGCGTCCCATTATGGATGAAGAAATCAAAATGATGTTGATTCCAAAAGATCCAGAAGATGATAAAAATGCCATCATCGAACTTCGTGCTGGAACAGGTGGTGATGAGGCGTGTATCTTTGTGGAAGATATCTTCCGCATGTATACCATGTATTTCAAAGAAATGGGCTGGCAATACGAAGTGATCAATTCATCAGAAGGAACAGTAAAAGGATACAAAGAGATTTCTATTGATGTCGCAGGTGCTGGAATCTATGGAATGCTGAAGTTTGAGTCGGGCGTTCACCGCGTTCAACGTGTACCGGAAACAGAATCACAAGGACGCGTGCATACCTCTGCCATCACTGTGGCGGTGTTACCGGAAGCAGAAGAGGTAGATTTCAATTTGGACATGAACGATGTGCGCAAGGATACTTTCCGTGCATCTGGAGCGGGTGGACAGCACATTAATAAAACAGAGTCCGCGATTCGTTTGACTCACCTTCCAACTTTGACCGTAGTAGAATGTCAAGATGGACGTTCACAGCATAAAAACTTAGAAAAAGCGATATCGGTACTCCGTTCACGTTTGTACCAAGCAGAGTTAGATCGCGTGCACAACGAGCGTGCGGCTCAACGTAAGACACTCGTTTCGACGGGAGATCGTTCAGCTAAAATTCGCACATACAACTATCCACAAGGAAGAATTACAGATCACCGTATCAATAAAACAATGTACAACCTCAGTTCATTTATGAACGGCGATGTGCAAGAAATGATTGACGCTTTGAAAATGGCGGAAAATGCGGAAAAACTGAAAGGACAAACGCTATGACAAAACAAGAATTAATTCAACAAATTCGATTAAAAGAGTCCTTTCTGTGCGTAGGATTAGATCCGGATATGAGTAAAATTCCGACACATTTGTTGGAAATGGACGATCCGATTTTTGAATTTAACAAAGCCATCATTGATGCGACGCATCCCTATGCGGTAGCGTTTAAACCAAATACAGCATTCTTTGAATGTCATGGTTCGAAAGGTTGGGATTCTTTGGAGAAAACGATCAACTACATTCCTAAAGAATGCATGATCATTGCGGATGCAAAACGCGGAGATATTGGAAATACCTCAACTTATTATGCGAAGACCTTTTTCGAGACGCTTCATGCGGATGCTGTTACCGTTGCGCCATACATGGGTTCAGATAGCGTTTTGCCATTCACTAAATTTGATGGTAAATGGGTCGTTTTATTGGCTTTGACTTCCAATGAAGGAGCAAAGGATTTTCAATTAAAATCAGGTCAAGACGGACTTTTATTTGAAAACGTATTGAGAACGTCCATGCAATGGGCTAGTTCGGAAAAAATGATGTTTGTGGTGGGTGCTACGAGAGCTGAGGATATTGCCGAAGTGAGAAAATTGGCTCCTGATTATTTTTTCCTCGTTCCAGGTGTTGGAGCGCAAGGTGGAAGTTTGGAAGATGTAGTGAAGTATGGTGCGAATGAGGAATGTGGCTTGTTAGTCAATTCGTCGCGTGGAATTATTTATGCCTCTTCGGGATTGGATTTTGCAAGTGCTGCAAAAAAAGAAGCGCTGAAAATACAAAACCAAATGGCCGTGCATGTTCAGCGCTGGAACTTTTAAGATAAGCGAATTATTTAGACGCTAAATCTGAATTTTCTGTTTGTTGAATACTTCCGTACGCATCGCAGCTAGCTGTTCGTCCCGCTCCACAAGAAGCTAAAATTACTGATACTACCGCTGCACAGATTAATAGAGTGAATTTCGTTTTCATTGTTGTTTGTTTTGTTGTTTGTGAGTTGTCTAACGGCCCACATTTTATAAAGTTACAATTTTTTCAAAAAAGAGGAGTTATATCCTCATAAGTTTCGATTTTTACCTTGTGAAAAAACTATTTATTTCTTTAATTACTCTTGTCTTTTTGTCCTTTTTAAGCTTTGGACAAAAAAACATTGTTTTTTTTCAAAAAAACGGAA
>CALQBB020000020.1 GCA_943328715.2 Polynucleobacter meluiroseus
GGTCACAGCGCCAACTCCTCCGATGTATTGATACAAACTCATTCCTGCTTCTTGAGCTGCAGCACGTGCAATAGCCAAAGAAGTTCCAAGAATCGCATTCGCGCCAAGTTTGGATTTATTCGGTGTCCCATCTAAATCGATCATGATGCGGTCTAATCTCTTTTGATCAAAAACATCTTCGCCTTGTAACGCTTCGTTGATAAGTGTATTGACATTTTCAACCGCTTTAAGCACTCCTTTACCCAAATAACGAGATTTATCCCCGTCACGTAATTCCATCGCCTCATGAATCCCCGTTGATGCCCCAGAGGGAACAGCTGCGCGTCCAAGTATGCCGTTACTCGTAAATACGTCAACTTCAATTGTTGGATTTCCACGAGAATCTAATATTTGTCGGGCGTGAATGTCTGTAATGTAGCTCATCTTATGATTTGAATTGGTTCATGTTGTCAATAAATTGATCGAAAAGGTAGCGAGAATCGTGTGGACCAGCCGATGCTTCAGGGTGATATTGGACGGAGAAAACTGGTTTTCCTTCCAACTCGATACCTGCGATGGTATGGTCATTTAAGTGAACGTGAGTTACTTTTACTTTATTTTGTGCTTCGATACTTTCTTTTGAAATCACGAATCCGTGGTTTTGGCTTGTTATTTCACCTTTACCTGTTTTCAGGTTTTTGATCGGATGATTGATTCCACGATGACCGTTGAACATTTTTTCTGTTTGAAGTCCTTGACTAAGTCCTAAAATCTGATGTCCAAGGCAAATACCGAATACTGGTTTCCCTGAATCGGCAAGTTCTTTAACTAGGGCAATAGAGTTTGTCATGACAGATGGATCACCTGGACCATTGGATAACATATATCCATCTGGTTGGAAAGCATCCATTTCTTCTTTTGTAGAGTTCAAAGGGAACACTTTTACGTGACATCCTCTTTCTACGAGGCAACGTATGATATTTTTCTTAACACCGAAGTCAATCAAAGAAACGCGGTTAGTAGGCTTTTCTGGTTTTACTTCGAACGCTACCGTTGTAGTAACACTAGATGACAACTCTAATCCTTCCATTGAAGGAACTTCAGATAATTTTTGTTTCAAGACATTGATGTCCATCTCCTCCGAAGAAATAATGGCATTCATGGCGCCTTTATTACGGATGTGACGAACAAGTGCGCGTGTATCGATATCGGAGATTCCTACGGTACCGTTTCTTTCCATTAAATCTTGTAGGGATTCGTTTGCTGATGATCTCGAATAGCCATTTGAGAACTTTTTGGTAACGAGTCCGGCAATTTTGATCGAATCAGATTCTATTTCATTCTCATGAACACCGTAATTTCCGATGTGTGCAGTTGTCATTATTAACAGTTGACCAACGTATGAAGGATCGGTAAAAACCTCTTGATACCCTGTCATTCCTGTATTAAAAGCGATTTCACCTCCCGTCGTTCCTATTTTTCCAATAGCGATTCCTTCGAACACTGTACCATCTTCAAGTACTAAAATTGCTGGTTGATTTTGTTGCATGAATAAATTTTAGTCAAAATTAGAAACTCTAGGCCAAATGCGGTTATCATAAACAAAAAAAGGCGGATAAAATCCGCCTTTTTTTATTAACAATGTGTCAATTTATGCTTTTTCTTCGCTGTTTTCAGTTTCGTCAGCTGCTGGAGCTTCTTCTGATGTAGCTTCTGGAGCAATTTCTTCAGTAGTTTCTTCAACAACTGTTTCAACTACTGCTTCTTCAGCTGGAGCTTCTTCAGCAACAACTTCTTCTACAACTGTTTCAACTGCCGCTTCTTCAGCAACATTTTCTACAACAACTGCTTCTTCAATAACAGTTTCCGTTGATTCTGTTGCTTCTACGGTAGCGTTATCTTCTTTTTTACCACCACGACGTGAACGACGCGTTGTTTTCTTAGCGTTATCGTTGTTGTACAATTCATTGTAGTCAACCAATTCGATCATACACATTTCCGCATTGTCACCTAAACGGTAACCAGTACGAATGATACGTGTATATCCACCAGCACGATTAGCAATTTTCGGTGCTACTTCACGGAATAATTCAGTTACCATTTCTTTATTTTGAAGGTAAGAGAATACAACACGACGTGAGTGAGTAGAATCTGTTTTTGCTTTCGTTAAAATCGGTTCAACAAATACGCGTAACGTTTTTGCTTTAGCGATTGTGGTTGAAATACGCTTGTGTTCGATTAATGAACAAGCCATATTTTGAAGCATTGCTTTGCGGTGGCTTGTTTTTCTTCCTAAGTGATTTATTTTATTTCCGTGTCTCATGACTAAAATTTCTAATCTTTGTCTAATTTATATTTCGCAACGTTCATACCGAAAGTTAATCCTTTGCTATCAACTAAGTCTTCTAATTCAGTTAAAGACTTCTTACCGAAGTTTCTGAATTTCAACAAGTCTGATTTCGCATAAGAAACTAGGTCTCCTAACGTTTCAACATCTGCAGCTTTCAAACAATTCAAGGCGCGCACAGATAAATCCATATCGACCAATTTTGTTTTCAATAACTGACGCATGTGAAGTGAAGTTTCATCAAATTCTTCTGATTCAGCTTTAATTTCACTGTCCAAGGTAATGCGCTCATCAGAGAACAACATGAAATGGTGAATTAAAATCTTAGCAGCTTCTTTCAATGCTTCTTTCGGATGAATAGATCCATCGGTTTTAATGTTGAAAACCAATTTCTCGTAATCTGTTTTTTGTTCTACACGGTAATTTTCAATTGTGTATTGAACATTAACGATTGGTGTAAAGATGGAGTCAATCGAGATTGTACCAAAAGAAGCGTTAGCTGTTTTGTTTTCCTCTGCAGGAACGTAACCACGTCCTTTGATGATTGTCAATTCCATTTCAATCTTTACAGATGATTCCATGTTGCAAATCACTAAATCCGGATTCAACACTTGGAAAGCGCTTGTAAATTTACCGATGTCACCAGCGGTTAATTGATTTTGTCCACCAATAGAAACAATAACAGTTTCTGAGTCGGTTCCTTCTATTTGACGTTTGAAACGAACTTGTTTCAAATTCAAAACGATTTCGGTAATATCCTCAACTACACCTTTCAACGTAGAAAATTCGTGGTCTGCACCTTGAATTTTAACAGAAGAAATAGCAAATCCTTCAAGCGAAGAAAGTAGAATTCTTCTTAAGGAGTTACCTACAGTGATTCCGTATCCAGGTTCAAGTGGACGAAATTCGAACTCTCCGTTGAATTCATCGGAGTTGAGCATGATAACCTTATCTGGTTTTTGAAAATCCAATATTGCCATTTTCTATCGCTTAGGTTTATTTAGAGTATAATTCGACGATCAACTGCTCTTTAATGTTCTCTGGGATCATTTCACGAGCCGGAAGACTAAGAACTTTTCCTTCCATTGAGGAATTGTTCCAATCTAACCAATCGTATTTTTTATTGCTTGCAGTTAAAGAATCGTTAATCGCCTCTAAAGATTTAGATTTCTCTCTTACACTAACTACGTCACCTGGACGTACAGTGTATGAAGGAATATTAACAACTTCTCCGTTAACTGTGATGTGTTTGTGAGAAACCAACTGACGTGCACCACGACGAGTAGGGGAGATCCCAAAACGATATACCATGTTGTCTAAACGCGCTTCACATAATTGAAGTAAGTTTTCACCGGTAATTCCTTTCATGCGAGACGCTTTGTCGAACATGTTAGCAAATTGACGCTCTAAGATACCGTAAGTATATTTCGCTTTTTGTTTTTCACCTAACTGAATTGCGTATTCAGATTGTTTGCCACCTCTTCTTTTAGATGGACCGTGTTGTCCTGGACCGTAATTTCTTCTGTCCAATGATTTGTCTGGGCCAAAAATTGGATCGCGAAAACGACGCGCAATTTTGGATTTAGGACCTGTGTATCTTGCCATTTCTGTTATGTTTAGACGGGAATCATGAATTAAGGCATTCCTTCGATGATTTTCTTCCCGCGTTGGTTAATAATTCTATTATACTCTTCTTCTTTTCGGTGGTCTACAACCGTTGTGAGGAAGTGGAGTAACGTCAACGATTTCTGTTACTTCAATACCTGAATTATGGATTGCACGGATAGCTGACTCACGTCCTGCTCCTGGGCCTTTCACATAAACTTTCACTCTACGTAGTCCGAAGTCGTGTGCTTCTTTAGATGCATCCTCACCTGCGATTTGCGCAGCGTATGGAGTGTTCTTTTTAGAACCTTTGAAGCCCATTTTACCGGCAGATGACCATGAGATCACTTGTCCAGCGTTGTTCGTCAAAGAGATGATTACATTGTTAAAGCTCGCTTGGATATGAGCTTCACCTGCAGCATCAACTTTAACGTTCTTCTTCTTTTTTTGATTCGTTTTTGCCATGATACCTATTTATTATTTAGTTGCTTTTTTCTTGTTCGCAACTGTTTTTCTCTTACCTTTTCTCGTTCTAGAGTTGTTTTTAGTACGTTGACCACGTAATGGTAAACCAGCTCTGTGACGAATACCGCGTGTACAACCGATATCCATAAGACGTTTAATGTTCAATTGAACTTCAGAACGTAATTGTCCTTCCGTTTTAATCTCATTAATCGCATTTCTAATAGCAGAAAGTTGATCATCGTTCCAATCTTGAACTTTGATGTTCTCATCGATACTATTGTCCTGAAGGATTTTTTGGGAAGTACTTCTACCAATTCCGTAGATGTACGTTAGTCCGATTACTCCTCTTTTGTTTTTTGGTAAATCTATACCTGCAATACGTGCCATATTCTACTAATTAACCTTGACGTTGTTTTAATTTCGGATTCTTTTTGTTAATTACGTAAACTCTACCTTTACGTTTAACAATCTTGCAATCTGCAGTTCTCTTTTTTACTGATGCTCTGACTTTCATTTCTTGAATTTATTATTTGTATCTAAATGATATTCTTCCTTTTGATAAATCATACGGAGACATTTCTACTTTCACGCGATCTCCAGGTAGAATTTTAATGTAAAACATTCTCATTTTCCCTGAAATGTGTGCAGTAATGACGTGCCCATTTTCTAACTCAACTCTAAACATTGCATTTGGCAATGCTTCGAGAATTGTTCCATCTTGTTCTATTGATGATTGTTTAGCCATAATATTACATTCCGGAAAATTCGTTTGCACCTCTACGACCTCTAACTCTTGTTCCGTCCATAAGGCTATCCATATTTCTATTCAATTGGTAAGTTTCAATTTGTTGTAATGTATCGAGTACTACTCCGACCATGATTAGGATGGAAGTTCCACCGAAGAACATTGCGAAACCGTCATTCACACCAGCAAGTTTTGCAACGGCTGGAAGAACTGCGATTAACGCTAGGAATAAAGATCCTGGGAAAGTAATACGAGATACTACGGAATCAATGTGTTCAGCTGTTTCTTCACCTGGACGCACACCTGGTACAAATCCGCCGCTCTTTTTCAAGTCGTCAGCAATTTTACTAGGGTTAATCATAATCGCCGTATAGAAATACGTAAAGACAATGATTAAGGTACAAAGTAATAAGTTGTAGCTAAAACCATAAGGATCACCAAGTGTTTGTTGAAGGAATCCACCTTCACCTTTTCCACCAGATGCACTTGAGTAAATCATCATTGGAATAGTCATGATCGCTTGAGCGAAGATGATTGGCATTACACCACTAGCATTTACTTTAATAGGTAAGTAGTTTCTAGCTCCGTTGATGTCTTCTGCTGCGCGGGCACCGGCGATACGTTTAGCTGTATTGAGAGGAATACGTCGTACACCTTGAACAATCAGAATCGTTACAAGAATGATTAACATGAAGAACACTACCTCCAACACTAAACGAATAAGGTTACCAGCTTCTACGGACTTACCAAATTCAGCGAAGAACGCTCCTGGTAATCTAGAAAGGATTCCAACTGTAATCAACAAGGACACACCGTTACCAATTCCTTTTTCAGTAATTCTTTCACCCAACCAAACTGCAAACATTGAACCTGAAATTAAAACCAGGATTGTTTGTGTCCACCAGAACGTTTCAGAAATACCAAGTGCATTGAAATCAGGCATCGCTTGTTTTTGATCCACGTATAGTGATAAATAGCTTGGCGCTTGAAGTGCACAAATGACAATTGTTAGAATTCTTGTGTAGTTGTTGATTTGCTTTCTTCCGGACTCACCTTCATTTTGCATTTTCTGAACAGCTGGAACAGCCATACCGAGTAATTGCATAATGATGGAAGCACTGATGTAAGGCATGATTCCCAACGCCATAATTGAGGCATGAGTAAATCCACCACCAGAGAACACCGATAACAATGTTTCTAACAAGTTTTGGTCGCTACTTTTCGTTGTTAACGCCTCGTAGTTGACACCAGGAATGATGACAAATGACCCGATTCTGTAAACAAGTATCAGTCCTAAGGTCAAGATAATACGCTTGCGCAGTTCTTCAACCTTCCAAATGTTTTGAATATTTTGTATAAATCGTTTCATTTAAGAGCGTGCAAAGATAGTTAGATTTTGTTACATGTACCACCTTGAGCTTCAATTGCTGCAATTGCAGTTGTTGAAAACCCATTAGCGGAGATGCTTACTTTCGATTTTAACTCACCTCTTCCAAGAACTTTAACTAGTTCATTGTTAGATAGTAGACCATTCGCTTTCAATACTTCTGGAGTAATTTCAACGATACCTTTAACGGTTGCTAAATTCTCGATAATATCCAAATTGATTGCTTTATACTCTACTCGGTTAATGTTTTTGAAACCGAATTTAGGAACACGACGTTGCAAAGGCATTTGTCCACCTTCAAAACCAATTTTAGTTTTGTAACCTGAACGAGACTTTGCTCCTTTGTGTCCACGTGTTGCCGTTCCACCATGACCAGAACCCTGACCACGAGCGATACGTTTAACTTTTTTTACTGAACCTGAAGCAGGTGTTAGTTTATGTAATTCCATTTTTCTTCGACTGAATATTAATCCACTACTTGAATGAGGTGTTTCACCTTATTCACCATTCCCATAATTTGAGGAGTTGCCACTTTTTCTACAACTTGGTTCAAGCGGCGAAATCCTAGAGCTTTAATCGTTGCTTTTTGATCAGCTGGACGTTTAATCGCACTTCTTACTTGTTTTATTTTAATCGTGTCCATTTCCTAAAGATTAACCGTTGAATACTTTATCTAGTGAAATTCCTCTTTGACGAGCAACCGCTACAGCATCACGCATGTGCGCTAATGCATCAATTGTTGCTTTCACAACGTTGTGCGGGTTAGAAGAACCTTGTGATTTAGCAAGTACGTTGTGGATACCAACACTTTCCAATACTGCGCGCATCGCACCACCGGCGATAACTCCTGTACCTTCTGTTGCAGGTTTCAAAAACACTTCTGCACCACCAAATTTACCTTTTTGAGCGTGAGGAACTGTTCCTCTAAGGATTGGAACTTTGATCAAGTTCTTTTTAGCATCGTCAATTCCTTTCGTAATCGCTTCTGTTACCTCTTTTGCTTTTCCAAGACCATGACCAACAACACCGTGTTCATCACCAACAACTACGATTGCTGAAAAACTGAATGTGCGTCCACCTTTAGTAACTTTCGTTACACGGTTTACAGATACCAGTTTATCTTTTAATTCGATATCTGCTGATTTTACTCTATTTACTGTTTGAGCTGCCATTTCTTATTAAAATTTAAGTCCTCCTTCTCTCGCTGAATCAGCTAAAGATTTAATTCTACCATGGTACAAGTAACCATTACGGTCAAAAACTACCTTTTCAATTCCTGCTTGCGCAGCTACTTCAGCAATTTTCTTACCTACAATAGAAGCTTGGTTTACCTTGTTTGTTTTTTGAGCATCTTCCATTTTCAAAGAACCTGCGGACGCCAAAGTTTTTCCAGAGATGTCATCAACCAACTGAGCGTAAATTTGCTTGTTGCTTCTAAAAACTGTTAATCTTGGAATCGCTGTTGTTCCGAAAACTTTCTTACGAATTCTTCGCTTAATTTTAGCTCTTCTTAATACTTTATTTAGTGCCATAATCTATCTATTATTTTTTACCTGCTGACTTACCAGCTTTTCTACGAATTTCTTCACCAACGAAACGAATACCTTTTCCTTTGTATGGTTCAGGTTTTCTAAACGAACGAATTTTAGCTGCAAC
>CALQBB020000021.1 GCA_943328715.2 Polynucleobacter meluiroseus
AGGGAGTAAGTTCCAAGCCTCAACCATTTGTAGACCGATTAAAAGGGAAACAACTGTGGCAGCAAAGTAGGAAGTTCTTTTATTCTTTTTTGAAATATTACGGTATAGATGTGATAATAAAACGATGCCCAATATGCCAGAAACATAGTAAAATGGCCAGGAGAATCTCCCGAGTGCCCTAAATTGTTTAAGGAATGGAACGAATTCTAACCAATTTGGATTTCCATTAAATGGAAATCCAAACGACAAGATCAACAGAATACTTGCTCCAAAAAAGGAAAGGAGTAAAGAATGGTGCAAGGTGTTTAGCGAACGAAACCGATTTCGAATATGAGGGATGACCATGATAAACCCTACTAAAAGCATTACAATAGTCAAATAGCCAAGGTATGTTTGTCCTTCCCAACCAACGTCTTCGAAATTTATTAATGATTCCATCCAACGGTGCAAAGAGCCTGTTGGAGGTAGAAAGATGCTTTTCCAATGAGCTTGGTATTCAAAAAAACCATAAGGATTCACAGGTCTATCGCTTATGTGATCAGTCAACTTCAGAAAAACTTGCAGAACGATAACAGGTGTTACAACTGGAACAAAGTCCGACAAACGTTTCTTCCATGATACTTTTTGAACTTGTTGAAACAGCCAATCAAGTCCATAAAACAAGGTGATAATGAATCCTAAATAAGGGTGCATGAAATACCAAAATAATTGGTTTATAATGGAAAGCGACAGCCATTTTAAGTTGTTGACATCCTCTTTGTAGCGTATTAAAATATACCATGAAAGCGGAAAAAATAGTGAGTAAGCGAGGCTAAGGTGACTGAATAACCTGGGAAATTGCGGTTGAAGGAGAAAAAGGGAAAAGGCACCTAAAAGAGCAATCCACGTTTCCGTTTTCATTTTTTTGATAATCAAATAAATGAAAAGTGGTGTTAACCATAGACTCAAAACCAAACTCAAGTGAATCAATGCAATTCCGTATGGCTTTAAGAAAGGAAGCATTTGAACTAACCAGGCAATTAGCGGGAATCCATCTGTAAACATGTAATGTTCCCCATCTGGGTAATTCATTCCGGTGAAGTGAATGAGTGAATCATCGAAATGTGTATGAAAGTAAAAGCAATAATAACTTTTCAATCCATCTCCACCTCCCGACAAAAGAATGTCATTTGGATGAAAAATCAAATCAGGAAGTTGCCAAATTATAAAACAAGCGCTAATGAACAGAAGCAAGGCTTTTGACCGATTTCGATGAAGATAAAAATATGCTTGTTTCAACTGGTAATGTTTAATATGAATCAAAAAATGAATAGGGCATTGCATGGATTTACTCTGTCCAAAAATCAGTTCTAAATGGAATTAACGGTAAACCAACACTGTTTTTCACATTTCCCACTTGGTAGTTTTTAAAACAGTATCGAAGCGCATGAAAAGTTGTTCCCGTTTCAATTGGAATAATGATGGTGTTTTTCCCTAGTCCAAGTTGAGCAAAAACGGGATGGAACTCATGCAAGCTATCCCCAAGTTCGAATCCGATGATCACACCTTCATGCTGAAGCCCTTCATAGGTGTTTTCAAAAAACAAAATCACTGAATCGTTATGGATTTCGAGTCGATTAAAGTTGGGTGATTGCGCTTGGATGGTGTCGAAGTCATAGGTTTCCAACAAAGACAAATTCCCCAATCTTTCCCCAATAGTTCGCTTATTCTCAGGGTGAATACAGGTCGATTCGATTTCAGGTACTAAATCATTCGTTGAAACGATTCCTGCATGTACAAGTGTATGTGTGGCGATGTATTGTGCTTCTCGGATTTTTGCTGGTTCACTGACACTTTCATATAGGTAAGGAGCAATTTCTACCACATAAAAGGGAAGTTCTGGATTGTCGAACGTAAAACGCCATAGATAAGCGAGGTCCTGAAGTTTTTGCGCATACGTTGACGAGCGCCCCACATTTCCTTCTCCTTGGTACCAGACCACTCCTTTGATTTGATAATTCCGTAGCGGCCTGATCATTCCTTGAAACATCACACAAGGACGCAGCTGGCTTATAGAATCAGGGATGTTCGCATTTACGGGATAGTCGGCAAATTTTTGGACGGTTGTTTGGTTCAACCATCCTTCAATAGTTGATCCGCCGTAGCTGCTGTTTATAATTCCTACGGGACAGTTCAGTGTTTTTTGAAGTTGCTGCGCATAGGTGTAACCTACAACGCTAAATGCGGGCATGTTTTTCGGATTACTGAGTAACCATTTCCCTTTGATTGCATTCGTTGAGGTATAGGAAGCCGTTTTATCCACATTGAACATTCGGATACCACTTTCTTCAGTTGCAGACTCCACATCTTCTTTGGCATTGGCTATGGGCTGATTTCGATATCCAGAATAGGTCATGGCCATATTGGATTGACCTGAACACAACCATACTTCACCAATCAGGATATTTGTCAAGGTAAGAGGAAGGCCATCACTGATCGTAATACTTTGCTTTTCGAAAGTACCTTTTGGAGTAAAAATGCTCAGTTCCCAAGTTCCATCCGCTTTGGACGCACAAGAGAAAAGCGTGTTGGTCCAGCTCACCCGAACACTTATGTTTTTTTTCGTAGTACTCGTTCCCCATAACTTCACCACACTTTTTTGCTGCAAGACCATGTTGTCACTTAGTATCGTTGGTAATTTGATAGCTGCGTGCACATGCAATTGAAAGAGAAGTAGGAAGGTGAAATAGCTAAACTTTTTCATTGAAATGAATTGTATAAACGAAATTAGTGAAATGTGCTGTGCTACTTGCAAAATTCACTCCAAAATAATGCAGTTCTTTGTGTTCACAATTTAGTGTAAATCAAAGGAAATACGATAACATTGTTTAAATTTGGATTCTTGTCCAACAAATATAGTTCTAAGTAATGTCCAGCCTACGTCGATTGTTTCAATTTGAGATTTCTGAAAATAGAATTTTTGGTTTGGATGTATTGCGGTTTGTAGCCATTTTCATGGTGTTGCTCGGACACAGTTTAATCCTCGTACCCAAAGAATTTAAAAAAGCTGTGAATCCATTTTTATATGATGGTGTGGCGATATTTTTTGTGCTAAGCGGCTTTTTAATCGGAGGAATTTTGGTGAAAATTGTCAATAAGCAAGAAGCTTCCTGGGCTGGACTTTTAGATTTTTGGAAGCGACGATGGATGCGAACACTTCCTGTTTATTTGGTGGTGCTCCTCTTCCTTATGGCTTATACCTTGATTTTTTTTCCGGTTAATTTCCCGAAGGAATGGTATCGTTTTTTCATATTCACTCAAAACATATTTGGACATTATCGTCCGGGATTCTTTGCGGAAGCATGGAGTTTGAGCATTGAGGAATGGTTTTATTTATCGGTTCCATTGATTCTATTTGTCGCGCTCATGGTCTTTAAAGCTTCCACGAAATGGACCATTCTAATGGTTTCCCTTGGCTTGTTGGCAGCCATAACATACTACCGATATTACCTTTACCACTCTTACGGAATCTCTGAAAACCCGAATCCTTATCAAATCAAATTGTTCAAGAAATTCTTAACCTACGGAATCGATTACCAAGTAATCCCTCGATTGGACTCCATCATGTTTGGTGTACTAGCGGCATTTATCGCACACTATTATCCAAAGGTGTGGAATGCAAAATGGAACATCTTATTAGTTTTCGTTGGATTGTATTTACTGTATTATTCGAAATTTCACATGGGCAAAAGTTACGGGCCCTTTGCAAATATTTGGTGTCCAACATTGAAGTCCTTAGCGGTATTTTTTATGCTCCCGTTTATGTCCAATTTACGCAAAGGACTTGGAAAATGGACCGTATGGATTTCGTTTTTCAGTCTAATTTCCTATTCGATGTACCTCGTGAATTTAAATGTCGTAACGATTGCCATCATCAAGCACACCATTCATGGAAATTACAGTGTTGGAAAATTCGTCCCTGGTAATTATTGGCAACTGGATTACTTGTTATTTTGGGTGTTTACCATTTCTATTTCGTACGTTCTATACCAGTGGATTGAAATTCCTTTCATGAAGATGCGGGATAAAAAACGCACTTGATTCCATGCGAAAAATAGCGACATACGGATTCCTATTTGCATTTCTAGGAACGATCGTCTACATCATTTTCCATTTTACACAGAAAGAGGAACTGTCTTTTTTTCTGGCGAAAGACAAGCGAATTCACTATGTTGGAAGGTTTGACTTTTCAGATGATCAAGAACCAAAAGCGTGGGCACCTGGTGTCTATCTTGAATTTGTCGCGCAGGGAACAAGTTGCGAACTTGTGGTTGAGGATGAAGTTAAATTTGGGAACACACACAATTACCTTGAAATAGTAGTGGATCATCGCATCACGAAGCGCATCAAATTGAATTCAAAAATTAATCGGATTCAATTATTTAAAGATTTAAAGGAGGGAAGACACCATGTGTTAGTCTGTAAAAACACCGAAAGCGCGATCGGTTTCATCAAAATCAAAGGAATTTATTGTCAAGAATTGTGCAAATGGAAGAAGCCGCGCAAGCGATTATTTGAATTCATTGGAGATTCCATCACCTGTGGAAATGGGGCTGATTCATCTAGCTGTTCCTTCGGAAAAGGATCTTGGTACGATTACCATAATGCATACTTAAGCTATGGTGCACGTTTGTCACGAAGTTTGAATGCGGATTGGATGTTGAGTTCCGTTTCAGGTATCGGCATGAATAAAAGTTGCTGCGGTGTGAAACATTCCATGCTCCATGTCTACGAACGGATTGATTTTCAAAAGGGAAATAATAGGTGGGTTTTTTCTATGAAACCCGATGTGGTATTTATTACCTTAGGTCAAAACGATGGTGGAAATGAAGCCGAGGAATTTGAGAAAAAGTACAGAATATTTCTTGAAAAGTTAAGAAGGAATTATCCTGAAAGTTGGTTTGTATGTTGCACGAGTCCGATGGCAGGCAAAGAACTAAAGCAAAAATTAAAAAAGAGCATTGAAAAAGTAATTCAAGCACATCGTCAAACCGGTGATCAGCGAATTGCTTCCTTTCAATACGAAGGAATTTATAATGGTGGCTACGACAAGCATCCAACGGTGGAGCAACATCAATTAATGATGCATGAATTAAATCAATTTGTGCGAACTCAAGCGATTTTATCACAGTTAAGGTAACCAATACGAAGCAAGAAGTTTCCCTTTAAACACATGTATGCTTAAATCGAAGTTAGTGCGTTATTTCCTTACTTTTTTAGTTCTATTTCATACTGGACTAGCACGCACTTGTAGTATGTATAAAGTCACCAAGGATGGAAAAACGTTCGTTGGTTGCAATGAAGATGCATGGCGCACAAGTCCGAGAATATGGTTTGAAACAGCAGGGAAAAACGCAATATATGGTGCCGCTTTCACGGGGTCAAGGTTCGATGGTTCGAATGGGTTTGCGCCGCAATCAGGCATGAACGAATCAGGACTTTCTTTCTCTCGATTAGCATCGTTTACCCCAAGGCGTAGGGCCAATTGTAAAAAACCTCCGATTTTAAATCAGACAAACTTTCTAAAACATATTTTGCATTCGTGTCGCACCGTTGAAGAGGTTCAAAGGTACGTGTCTCAATTCGACCGATCCACCTTTATGGAAGATGTGTTGATTTACATTGACAAATCAGGTAAGTATTTAATTGTGGAACCGTATTCTACACAGATTGGCTACGAAAACACGTATGTTTTGTCCAATTTTTGTCCTTCGATTACGTCTCAAAAAGAAGCATTGAAGTTAAATCGATACCGAAAAGGAGTTGAACGCTTGAATGCGAAACAAGATACGACACTCGTTTTTTTACGCTCCTTATCTGATTCCATGCATGTTTGTCGACCAAAAATCGGAGATGGAACCTTGCTAACGTCTATTTGGAATCTGAATGATGGAAAGATTCATCTTTATTTTTACCATGATTACCGAAAGAGAAGAACCTTTGATTTAAGAGATGAATTGCAAAAAGGTGATCACTTACTTTCCATTGATGACGTGTTTCCAATAAATGCAGAATTTGAAAAATTAGGCACTTACAAAACGACGAAAAACACCGTGTGGATGATGTTATCCATGATGGCTTTTTCCTTCATATTGTTTTGCTCTGCCATGTATTTTTTAATCAGCTTTTTCTTTAAAAAAGACGAGCGAAGTTACCTGAAATTGCTACTCTTCTTCCTTGGTATTTCCCTTAGTTACTTTATGTTTGTGTTATGCACGAACCAATCCATCTTTTATTTTCAAGCACCATTTGTAGATCGATTTAGTGCAATCGTCAGTCTTTCGGCTTATTTGCCCAATATACTTGTACTCATAATCATTCCACTCATTTATTGGAATCTTATTGTTTTTAAAACAAAATCTTGGACGTTCATACCGCGGAATCTATTTCTTCTAAACAATGTCATTTACGTCATTCTTTTGTGCTTTTTAGGTTATTGGCGCTTATTTTGGTGCTGAGTTATCGCTTGAAAGAAAATTTTGACGGTTCATTCAATCAACAAGGTGTGACGAAAAAAACGACGGAAGGAATTTACATTCGTCATGTCTAACTTTCAACAGTGAAGTCTATGAACTTAAAGGACTTAAATCGTTAAAAGCCAATTCAGGCTTATATGTTTGCTTGTGAAGTTTATAAAACCGAATACGAGTCTAATCCAAAATATCACACCTGCTCTTTCGAAGAGGCTGTCATGGATTACAATGTCATTTGTCCATAGGACTGCAGACTGTTGTTTATGATGAAAAGAAATTACAGATTGGGAGTCATAACAAAAATTCCTAGAAAATAATCAGAATGAGTGCGAGAAAGAAGAAACTAGATACTTGTGCTTTCTCCCATTCTGTTTCTCCGCTCTATTCCCCGCTCTCGCTCTGTTCCTCGCTCTATTTTAGTAGCCCCGCCAGGAATCGAACCTGGATCGAGCGTTTAGGAAACGCTTATTCTATCCGTTGAACTACAGGGCTATTTCTGTGTTAAAACCTCCCAAACTTGATTCGCCGCAAGGTCCCAACTGAATTGAGAAGAACGTTCTTTTGCTTTTTCCGATAAACTCGAATGCAATGCGGAATCTTCGGCCAATTGGATCATTTTATTGGTAATGTCGTTGATAGAAAATGGATCACAATAAATGGCAGCATCACCGGCGATTTCCGGTAAGCAACTCGTATCGGCGCTGATAATCGGCACGCCACAACGCATGGCTTCGACCAATGGAATCCCAAATCCCTCAAAGTAAGGAACGTAACTGAGTGCAAAGGCTGCACCTGTGACACGACTTAATTCACTCGTAGATAGATGTCCAAGGAAATGAACACGTTCTTTCGTATCTGTCGTCAAATTGAATCCTTCCTGTTTCCACATCGCATTGCCAACAATAACCAAATCGATTTCTGAATTGGTCAAACTGAATGCTGAAAAAGCCTCTACTAAACGCTTTACATTCTTGCGTGGATGGAGAGAACCTACAAATAAAAAATACGCTTTGTTTTTAGAAAATTCGTTTCGCGTTGCACGAATTTCTTCCGTGCTCAATACACGAAATTCATCACTAATTCCATTATAGACAACGGAGATTTTCTCACTAGAAATCCCATATGTATCCTCGATATCCTTTTTTGAAAAGTTCGAAACAGTTAATATATGCTGTGCTTTCCGAGCGAATTTTGGAAAAAATGAACGGAAATAAATAGACACGAGCCAAGGTAAGTCCTTGGGGTAATGTTCGAAGTTTAAATCGTGAATAGTCGCAATTTGCTGCACCTTGGAACCCAGGGAACAAAATCCATCTGGAGACCAAAGAAGATCGATTTGGTATTTTTTCATCGCTCTTTTCAAACTCCATTCAAACCAAAGAATCCACAAAAGCGGATGACGTGTTGGTGGATACAAGACCACTGTTTGAACGTTTCTTGGAAAGACAAATTTGGAATCAACCGGACGATCGAAAAATAATACAAACGATTGTTCTGGATGGTTTACCGTGATTCTTTTAACGAGTTCATAGGAGTAATTACCAAAACCTTCCATTTTGGAGCCGAGTATGTTTCGAGCGTTAATTCCTATGATCAAAATACTAAAATTGATGGATGTAATTTGTTCTTTTTTCTTGTC
>CALQBB020000022.1 GCA_943328715.2 Polynucleobacter meluiroseus
CTTTTTGAGCAGCTGTTCCTCTTGCATTCACGAGTGAACGTAGGGAATCACCACTTAATACATCTGCATACTTCGCGATTGTTGATTGAGAAATCTTTGTGTCCAAAACAATTTTCAATGGAGCATTTTTTCCCCCATCACCTTTTTTGGTAGTGATGATGATGACACCATTCGCCGCACGTGAACCGTAGATTGCTGTTGCTGACGCATCTTTTAAAACTACGAATGAAGCGATGTCATTTGGATTGATCAACGAAAGTGGATTTGCAACACCTGCAATTCCTCCGTTATCTAACGGCACTCCATCGACAACGATTAATGGATCATTACTCGCGTTGATGGAAGTTCCACCGCGTAAACGCAAGGTACTACCAGAACCTGGAGCTCCATCGTTCGATGTCACTTTTAATCCGGCAACTTTACCCATGATTAATTGCTCGGGGGTAGATAATGAACCTTGAACGAAGTTTTTCTCATTAATGACTGTTGCAGCACCTGTTAAATCTTTCGTACGAGAGGTACCGTATCCAATTACGACTACTTCATCCTCATCTTTCGCTTTCGAGTGTAAGGTAACGTCTTTAATCAAAGCTTGATTCTCTTGTACTACAACTGTTTCTTTAATCGTCTCCATTCCCATGAAGCGGTAAATTAAGGTATAGCTTCCAGCTGTCAATCCTTTGATTTCGTAGAAACCTTTATCATTGGACATAGCGCCTTTGGACTTACCCTCTACTGTAACCGATGCGTTATACAATGCCTTTCCTTCAGCATCGTTAATCATCCCTTTTACACTTGCATTTTGAGCAAAAGAAACAATTGAAACGAGCATAAAACTGGCAAAAACAGCAAAAGTTCGTGTAATTTTTTGAACCATAGAAGTAATTTTAGTTTATAAATTTTAGGTTTTGAAAGTCAAATATATTTTTTATTTTTCTTAATGTCAAGTTGACACATAGATTTTTATCACCAATTCAATTGAATGTTTTGAACTTCTTCTGTTAAAGTCATTTGCAGCTTGATTTTTTGGTCAACAACTTCGAATTTCATTTTCTTTCCATTCACAGAAATACTTTTTGGGATGCGGGCTGAATGAATCTCCACACCAAATACAAAGTCATGTTTCAGCATTTTTGTACCGTAGTTCGGATCGAAGGAAAGCTTCGTTTTTTTTGCTTTCTGGAACATGCTCATTTGAAGCAATTTATACGCTCCTTTTTCGTAGGCTTCATTCGTTAAGCCATCATCTTCGTACCAAATTCCTTGGCTCTCTGTTAATTCAGGCGCATCGTAGTAGTGAATCGTCACCATTGTATCCGAATAAGACTCGGTTGATTGAATGATTGGCGACATCGGTACGAATGACCCACCTTTTACCAAAACAGGAATCGAGGACAAATCTTCACCCATCAAGAATGTCTGTTCTTTTTTCACCGTGGTTGCATGTGCTTTTTCATAATCCTTCAACTTGGAATCTGGCACATAGGTTAATTCGGTGCTTTTTAATGATTTTAAGACTAGTCCAGACTTTAAATCATACCACGTTCCGCCTGGCGCATGCACCACTTGAATGGGAACAGAATTCGCTTCTATCTTTTTTGTAATGGGCTTTACCAAAAAGCAACTTCCCCACATGTACTCATCAGCGATGGACTCTGACCATTTCGCGCTAAGGTCCTCCATGAAAACAGGACGCATTAACGGAGTTCCATGTACGTGGTTTTCAAATGCCAATGAATAATTGTAAGGTAGCATTTGATAACGCAATTCAATCGCTTCTTTCGCTAGTTGTTTTGTTTTTTCGTCTTTAAAAATCGCTTCGCTTGCTACTTCTTCTTGTCCGTGTGGACGAAAAACCGGTTGAAAAACGCCATACTGCAACCAGCGAACATACAATTCTGGGTCATCGTTCGCGCCACCGAATCCACCTAAATCTGAGTGCATGTAAGCGATTCCCTGCAAGCCCATTTGCAACGTGATTTCCATTTGTGGACGCAATCCACCCCAGGTACGATTCACATCACCTGACCATGGAATAATCCCAAAACGTTGTGTTCCCGTACTTCCAGAACGCATCAAGATAAATGGACGCTCATTGGGATAATCTTTCTGGTATCCTTCGTAAATCAGTTTAGCCCATTCGTGTCCGTAAATGTTGTGCACCTCATCCGCGTACCCAACTGCATGCTTTAATTTGGCTGGATGTACCTCTGGCTCTCCCAAGTCTCCCCAGAATCCACGTGCTCCATAATTGTGTAGTTCTTTGTAAATGTCCCAAAACCAAGTTCGTGCTTCTGGTTTAAACAAGTCTAGTAATCCCGTGTTTCCGAAATAGAAATCGTACGTGAATGGAGCACCAAGTTCATTGGTTCCAAGTATTTTTTTATCACTCGCTTCCTGCCATTTTTTCGATGTTGTGAGAATAAATGGTTCCGTAATCAGGACAGTTTTCACCCCTTGATTTTTGAAATCGATGATCATTTCCTTTGGGTGCGGAAAGGAGTCCGTATAGAATGAAAAATTTCCTAGTGTTCCTTGAATTTCTTTTCCAAACCAATAAAGATCGAAGATGATGGCATCTAAAGGAATCGAATCTTTTCGAAATTGATTCACGACATTCCTCGCCTCTGCCTCAGAATGATACCCGAAACGACTCGCGAAATTTCCAAATACCCAACGCGGCGGCATGGGCTGATGTCCGGTTAAGTTCGTGTATTCTGACAAGAGGTCTTTCCAATCATCCCCGACAATGACTTGATAGGTTTTGCGTCCACCGATCGTTTCATAGGTCAAGACATTGTTCTTTTTAGAATCTAAATCCAAATAGCCAATCTGCGCATTATCAAAATGAATGGCATAACATTTATTCGAAACGACCATTGGCATGGTGTAATTCATGAGCTCCGAATGTTCTTCGTAACCGTAATGCGCACGGTTATAAAGTTGCAAGCGGTATCCACGACGATTCATTCCTAATGCGCGTGCCCCAGCACCATACAGCATCTCGTCCGTTGTTAAGTTGAAATGAATTTTCTCTGAATCTTCCGATTTTTCATATCCCCAGTTTTCCGAAATCACCGGTTTGTCATGGTGCCAATAAGAGATCTGAAATGGTTTTTGTTGAATGTTCACGGTTAATCCTGCGGAAGTTGTTAAACGAACAACACCTGTCGATTGACTTAACTGAAGCATGTCTGTTGCAACCGAAGCCACCACTGCATGAGAATTCACAGGATGCTTTTGTCCGTTTGGTATAAAGGTCGTTTCAACCATTTTCTCAGAATATGCCGAAAAATAATACACACCATCAGAAACAACTACTTTGTATCCATTTGTCGATTTTTCTACGGAGACAAATTGTCGATTGGCATTTTGTCCCCAACTAAGCGTAGAAACAAAAAGAAATAAAATGAGGTTTTTCATCTTTATTTAAGTTCTAGAATGTAAGCAGTTTTTGCAGGAATGACCGCTGTTTTGAGGTCAAAATTTACCGTTTGATGTGTCAGTACATCCACTCCTGTTTCTTTGCCTTGAATCATTTCTTGATAACGGTCCCAACGAATCGTTTCCTCCTTCGTAGAATTATTGATCACGACCAAAACGACTTGTTTCCCTGGCATATCGTACATGCCATTTGGTTCCTTGTAGCGCGCATACACATACACGTTATTTTCGGGAACATACTGCATCAATTTGCCTTCGTGAATGATTTTGTTGTTCTTTCTCCAATTCAACAAAGACTTGGTAAACTGAAAATATGCTTCCTCTTCAGGAGTTCTACCTGTTTGATACGCATGGCATTGGGCATCTTCGCTACTGCAAAAACCAGTGTGCCTGTCAGCTGCCCATCCACCCGGGAAATCTTTACGGATGTCTGCATCACCCAAATCTTTACTTCCTTTCATTCCGATTTCAGATCCATAATAAATCTGCGGGATACCCCTAGTTGTAGAAATGAGCGTAAGTGCTAATTTGTAATCTGCAATGTTTGGACAATACTCATTGAAACGTTTGGTGTCATGATTTTCAAAAAACACGAGCAAGTTGGAAGGGTCTTTGTACAGGAAATCGTTGGCAACATTGTCGTAAAATCGCACCATTCCTTTGTCCCAATCTTGTTTCGTTTCATTAAACGCCTGCATGAACGCGTCGTGCATCGTAAAATCCATCACCGTTGGAAGGTAACTGTTGTACGAGTCAATCGCTCCAACGGGACTGTCTTTTTGCCAATAGGACATTTGTGCTTGATTGTGCATCCAAACTTCGCCCATGATGTTCAAGCGTGGATATTCATCTGTGATTGCTTTTGTCCAAACAGAAATGGCTTCTTTATCGTTGTAGGAATAGGTATCCACACGAAGTCCATCTAATTGCGCATACTCAATCCACCAAATGGTATTTTGAATCAAGTAGGTTAACAAAATTGGATTGGATTGATTCATATCTGGCATCGTTGTGTCGAACCAACCATCCTCTGATGCACCTTTATCCTTTTGCGAGGCATGTGGATCCATTTGGGTACTCGTGCGGTAGCTCGAACGTGTGAACGAAGGAAATTGATGAATCCAGTCTTGCGATGGCAAATCTTTAATCATCCAGTGCTTACTGGACCAGTGATTCGGGACTTCGTCTTTGATCACTTTCAATCCTTGTCGATGCGCTTCAAGTACCATCTCTTTGTACCAAGAGTTGGTTCCATAACGCGGGTCGATTTTATACAAATCGGATTGTGCGTATCCATGGTACGAATAGGTCTCCTCGTTATCTTCTAACATAGGTGTTGTCCAAATGGCTGTTGCACCAAGTTCTTTGATGTAATTTAAATGTTGAATAATTCCCATGATGTCTCCCCCGTGACGTCCACCAGGATTCGAACGATCTGCCACTTCTTTCGTGTCAGGATGCGTGTCTAATCCTTCATTGGCATTCGCAAAGCGATCTGGCATTAAGAGGTAAACGACATCCGCGGAAGTATAACTTTCACGTTGCGCACTATTGCTCATCCGTTCTTCTAACTTGAAGTCAAAATGTGTGATTTCTTTTTTCTTGTCGATGAGTTTAATCGGATAAGTACCGGCAACTTTGTCTTTCGTTTCAACCGTCACAAACAAATAATTCGGATTTTCAGTCTTCACGATTCCGATGATTGGTAATCCTGAAACCTGCACTTGATAGTTAGCAATATTGGGGCCATGTAACAAGATTTGAACTTCATGGTGTTCCATTCCAGCCCACCAATTTGCTGGCTCAACATGTGTTAAGATTTGTGCATTCACTTGAAGGACACAAAATAGGACGATTGATAAAAAGTAACCCTTATTCATATTCATATAGTTGTTTAACCGATCCATTTTCATAGCTCACAATTTTGATGCAATTTTTCGTGTTCAATGGTATTTCTCTGCCCAATACATCTACTGCCTTCATTGCTTTGAGCGTATTTTCAGACGCAAATTCTTCCAATCCTGATGTACATGGATTCTGAATGTTTTGGTAGGCCAAAACTTGACTGTTGGCAGAACTATGTCTGTTTTGAATGTACTCGCTTATTGATTGTGTGACGTGAAATCCCCATGCTTGATTGATGGCAGACAAGAAATCCTGATCTGTAAATCCATAATCGTAGCCTTTGTAGTCATCGAGCAAAGCTGCACTCGCGATTAAATTTTGTTTTGCTTGAAGGCTGCTCATCATACTTGAATGAATGAAATAATTTGTTAGAATGTCCTTCATGTGGTAATTAAATCGATCCTTAAAATACGGAACCGCCAATAATTTTGAATAGAGTGGTCGATTGGCATTTGCCCAAGTGTAAATGTTGCGTGTGGACCAATTGACATTGAACCAATCGATTCCGAAGGTATTGTCTAGATCGTATTCCATGAAGATGAACTTACCATCCGAAGGACGTTCGTATAGAAAATAGTTGTTTTTGTTGTAGGCATATCCGTCCCATTGTCCAATCAATATTTCCACCGCAAGTGTGCGCAAATACGTATCCACGTCGAAAACATCCTGTATTTCACAAACAAAATTGGCGTTTGCGGAATTGTACAAAACCTCAATCAAATGAATCAGTCCTGAATAATCGTTTACCGCCTCATTCGTTTTCAATTTGTAGGTATTTTGGTAATACGTTGGATTTGTTCCGTGATAGGTTAAATCAGAGCCATAAAAACATTTAAAGAGGTTGCCCGTATTGTCGTTTGGAAATCTTTTTTGAATAAATTCTTCATCAAAATGTTCGATGTGGATATACAATCCTTTGTATTCATTGTTGATGTATAACTTCACATAACTGGATCGAGCCGATGGAAGTCCGCACGCTGTCAATAAATCATAGGAGACTTTCGACCGTAATATGGAAACATCGTTATGCTCTCCATTCAACTTCATTTTCTCTAATCCGCGGTATTTTCTACCTGGAACATAGCTATTGAATGACAATTCAAAGGACTTTTTCGCTGCATCCCTTGACGTATTTCCACGAACATGTATTCCGACATTCGTCAAGGTATCTTGAACAGCACTGGAGGAATAAATGACCGAAGCAACAAAGGGGTAATCGGAATAAACGCTATCAGCTACCATCGTTTGCGCATCGACTGCGGACATGGTAACATAAACGCTAGCCACTTCATACTGAAGGAAGGCGTTGTTATTGGGAGGATGTACGAATTGAGCTTTGACACTCAATTCCATGAAGATGAAAAGGACAAAAATGCAAATGGACTTCATTAATGCACAATAATAAATCCTTCATTCGAATAGAATTGACCTACGCGAAGAAGGACATGGTAAGAACCACTTGTCCAATCACTCACATTCAGAAGTACCTCATTTTTACCTGGATTCGTTGTTCCTTTTTCCGAATAGACTACTTGTCCAGTTTCATTCAGCACCTTTAATTCCATGGCGTTCATATCCTTTGCACTGAAGACAACGTGTAAATCACTTACACTTGGATTTGGGAAGACGCTCATTGGGAAATGTGATTCCATGACTTCATCGATCGATACCGGAGCATCCGTTATAAAGGGTTGATCCAAACGTACATCCGTATAAATTCGGTATTCTCCAGGCTCAAGAGAGAAATTCATATTGACATCAGTAACATTTAAACTATCTCCAGTGAAATATTCATACCACCATCCATTGGGGTGAAAATTTGGTGATCCATTTTGAGAAGTTACAGCAAAATTGGTGATCACGACCCCGTTCATTGATGGATCAGAAAGCTTCATTTTTTTCACTGCGCCACTTAAATTGTACGTGAAATTCAAGGAACGAAATGTTTCATAATCATTTCTCAACTTTAAGGTAGCAGCATACACGTCGTACAATTGACGTCTTCTTGCCTGTGTGTAATAATTCCAAAGTATTGGTTTATTACAAACACGACATGGACTCTCAATGGAGATATCATATCCCAATTCACCAAATTGCCAAATCATTCTAGGGCCTGGTTGAGTTAGGAAAATTACGGCCGCTGTTTGCATTCGTCCCAAAGCAACATAGGAGTTTTTCGCATTATGATTTGGATTCGTCGCGTTACCAAATGTCAAATTTTTGTACATCAAACGTTCTTCATCATGGCTTTCCATGTAAGAAACCAAATGAGGAAGAGTCCAAGTACGATTCGTGTAAATTCCTGAACTGATATTTGACGTGCTGGTATAGCCCATTGTCGCTTCACCATAGCCATAAGTTAAATTCCCCCATAGCATCATGCCGTAATTAGCTAATTGAATTTCTTCCGAGTTATCGCACCAATGTTCTAAAATCACATACGCATCTGACTTAACATCCCAAATCTTATCCGCCATTCGTTTCAGCAAATTAATTCGCTCGAGGTTATATCCTGCTGCATTATTCGCAAATCCTTTGGTGTAGTCGAAACGAAATCCATCTACATGGTATTCGTCCAACCAAAATTTATTCACTTGATCGATATACACTTGTGTTGCCTGTCTCGTATGGTCGAAGTCGTAACCCCAACAGTATGGTTCGTGTGGACAAATCGCATTGAACCATGGATTATTGGCTGCTGGACGATTATTCGCTGCATCCCAATACATATTCACCATTGGATTTTGTCCGAAGGCATGATTTAATACCATGTC
>CALQBB020000023.1 GCA_943328715.2 Polynucleobacter meluiroseus
CAAGAATCAACCCGAAAACGAGTAGAAACTCAAGGGATGCACCTTTTCTCTCTTGTTTCACCAAATAATAGACGATGAATCCAATGGCTATAAAACGGAAAATACTCAAAGCCAATTTGTGCCAAATACCGGAACCAAAGGTTGTTCCAAAAGCCATTCCTGGATTTTCAATGTAATGTAAAAGGAACCAATCACCGAATAAGGCTTTCGTTTGCCCAGGCTCGAAACTTGTTTTGATATAGATTTTCATCAATTGATCGATGATCAATAGAATGGCAACCAATAGAAAAACGTACAAAAGTTTTTTACGCACTATTTTTGAGCGTTTTTGGCATCAATACTCATCGTTGCATGAGGAACCAAACGAAGTCTTTCCTTCGGAATCAATGTTCCATTCACACGACAAATTCCGTAAGTTTTGTTTTCAATGCGCGTTAAAGCAGCTTGTAAACTTTGAATGAACTTCTCTTGACGAGCAGCTAACTGAGCCACTTCCTCTCTCGAAAGCGTTTCAGATCCATCCTCCATCATATTAAATGTTCTACCCGTATCGTCCGTTCCATGATCATCATTATGAGATAACGAACCTACCAACAGGGAATAATCAATTTTTGCTTCTGATAATTTATTTAGAATCAATTCCTTGAACTCTGCGAGCTCTGCATCTGAAAACTTATTTCTTTCTTTAGTCATAACGGTAATCTTTCAAAGTCATCCTCATTTGAGAACGAAAGCAAATATATCATTTTTAGTGAAAATCAAAAACCAAAAAAGAATTAATTTATCGTTAATTGAGTCATTTTGAACAATTCCATCGAGTTATTCACAATCGTACAAAGTGCCCGATAGAAAAAAGTACCTTCGCTCTATGATTCGACTGTTTTTAGACAACCGAACAGCGGTTTTGTTACTATTGCCTTTGCTCATTGCCCTGTATGTTCTTGGGGACATTCTTGGGGTGGAACAAGTCGCGTCGAACAGAGTGGATGGACTTTTTTTTAGTCAAACTTCATCGAATCATTTTTGGGACTATTTCGGTCAATCATTCTTGATTCTTGTCAATGCAGTATTGCTCAATGCCGTATTCAACAGCCATGAATTCCTCGACAAAAATACGTACATCATCAGTTTGATTTACGTGGTGCTTACACCCATGTTTGTGCCCTTAAATCAATTCAATCCAGTTTTACTCGCTCATTTTTTTATCATAGCTACGCTCGGAGCACTGTTCTATTTGAAGCAAAATGCCGACGGAAAAATGACCATTTTTAATGCGGGAATCTTGTTTAGTATCGCGATGATCTTACTTCCCTACTTAACTATTCTCATTCCGTTTATTTTAATCATGATTGTGATAATACGTCCATTTAACTGGCGAGAACTATTCATTTGTCTTGCAGGATTAAGCGTTCCTCTACTCTATTACTTCAGCTACCTATTTCTAACTGACGCACTTGTTTTCACTTGGAAATTTCCCGATTGGCGACTTCATGATTACCGCACAGCTTTGAATGCCTATCCAATTGCCGGATTGTACATTATTTTACTCTTTATTAGCCTCGCAAGTTTGGGTGCGCGCATGTTGAAATCATCCCTACGATTAAAAAAACAAATTCAAATGCTCGGTTTAATTTTCACAGCCTTATTCCTTTTGGGTTGTGTCGATTTCTATTTTTCAGGATCATTACTGTATTTATCCCTAGCAATCATCCCTCTTACCTATTTTCTAACCTACGCCTTTTTAAGTAAACGATCAGGTATTCTTGCTAATATCTTTTTCTACATAGCACTTCTCTATTCTTTTGTGAAATTTTTCCTCAACTTCACACAGGATTGAGCGGTTTAAATGATTAATTTTGAACGATAATTTAAGATAAAATGAAATTTGGAGTTGTAACATTTCCAGGATCAAATTGTGATCAAGACATGGTTTATGTTTTGAGTGACTTACTGGGTCAACAAGTTGAGCAATTGTGGCACAAAGATACCGACTTAAAAAAGGTCGACATGGTAATTATTCCGGGAGGATTCTCCTACGGAGATTACCTGCGCTCAGGTGCTATTGCAAAATTCTCACCGATCATGTCAGAAGTCATTCAACATGCAAATCGCGGTGGATACGTCATGGGGATTTGTAATGGATTTCAAATTCTTACTGAGTCTGGTTTGTTAGAAGGAGCATTGCTTCACAACAATACGCAGAAATTCATTTGTAAAAATGTTTTCTTGAAACCTGCTAGTGCAAGCGCTGCTCCAAGCATGGACCTAAACCAAAATCATGCCTATAAAATTCCCATCGCTCACGGTGAAGGTAGATTCTTCGCAAGTGACGATACACTAAAATCAATTCAAGATAACGATCAGATTTTATTTCACTACTGTGATGAACAAGCTTCCATTACGGATGAATCGAATCCAAATGGTTCCATTCATTCGATTGCAGGAATCTCCAACAAAAACAAAAATGTTTTTGGAATGATGCCGCATCCGGAAAGAGCAGCGGACCAACATTTAGGAAATAAAGACGGACTCGCTTTGTTTGAATCGATTTTAAATCACTGTTCATGAAAGTACTCTTACTAGGTTCCGGTGGACGAGAACATGCACTCGCATGGAAAATTGCTCAAAGCTCCATTTTAGATGAACTTTTTATCGCACCCGGAAATGCTGGAACAAAAAAACATGGTAAAAATGTAGATTTGTCTCCAACGGATTTCGATGGCATTAAAGAATTCGTAATCGCTCAACAAATTGACATGGTCATTGTTGGACCAGAAGAACCACTTGTAAACGGAATTTACGATTACTTTCAAGCAGATGAACAACTCAAAAAAGTTGGAATCATTGGTCCAAGTAAATTTGGTGCACAACTAGAAGGAAGTAAGGATTTCGCGAAAGCATTTATGGCAAGACACGCGATTCCAACTGCCAAATACGGAACATTTACCGCAGAAACAATTACACAAGGACTTTCTTTCTTGGATGCCATGAAAGGTCCATACGTACTAAAAGCTGACGGACTTGCCGCTGGAAAAGGAGTTTTAATTCTTTCGGATTTAGACGAAGCGAAAAGCGAACTCAAAAGCATGTTGCTCGACGAGAAATTCGGAGCTGCAAGTAGCAAAGTTGTCATTGAACAATTTCTAGATGGAATCGAACTTTCTGTTTTTGTATTAACAGATGGCGAATCCTTTAAATTACTTCCAGAGGCAAAAGATTACAAACGCATTGGCGAAGGTGATACGGGACTTAACACAGGGGGAATGGGTGCCATTTCACCAGTTCCATTCGCTGACGCAAGCTTCATGGACAAAGTACACAACCGCATTATTGTTCCAACAATCAAAGGATTGAAATCAGAGAAAATCACCTACAAAGGATTTGTTTTCTTTGGTTTAATCAGTGTCAAAGGTGATCCTTATGTGATTGAATACAATTGCCGAATGGGTGATCCAGAAACGGAAGTTGTGATCCCACGATTAAAATCAGACATCCTTGATTTATTTGAAGGGGTTGCAAGCAATACACTTTCGGAAAGAGATATTCAATTCATTGACAAAAGTGCCGCAACTGTCATGATGGTTTCTGGTGGATATCCAGGAGAATACGAAAAAGGAAAGTCCATTTTTGGACTGAATAGCATCGTTGACAGCATCGTCTTCCATGCTGGAACAAGTGCTGACGGACCTTCCGTTCTTACATCTGGTGGTCGCGTTCTTGCGGTTACCTCTTATGGGAAAAACCTCGAAGCTGCCTTGGAGAAATCGTACGATTCTATTTCTAAAATTAATTACGACGGAGCTTACTACCGTAAGGACATCGGTCAAGATGTACGATAACCCGCGGAAATTCATTCCACAACTATGAGTGTAGATCTTATCATCATTCTCATTTCCATTCTTGCATCTGCTTTCTTTTCAGCAATGGAATTAGCTTTTTTATCTTCAAACCGACTGCGGATTGAAGTAATGAAAAAGAATCGTTCGCTGAAAAGCAGAATCATTGGACTTTTCTTTCACCGTGAATCCACCATGATTGCTTCCCTTCTCATGGGGAACAACATTGCATTGGTGATGTACGGAATTGCCGCAGCACGTGTGTTGAATCAATTTTTTATGGGCCTCGGGATTTCGGATGAAGTGCTTTTACTTGTCCTTCAAACCGTTGCTTCAACCATCATTGTGCTCGTAACAGCAGAATTTTTACCGAAAGCACTCGTTCAACTGAATCCAAATCGCTTTCTAGATGTTACACTCGCTCCCATGCTTGTTCTGTACATTCTATTGTATCTTCCCACGCAGTTCGTCCTGTTCTTCAGTTACATCATTCTAAAATTATTCGGTTCCAACCAAGAACAATCCGCACGCGTTTTTTCAAAGGTGGATCTCGAGCATTACGTCGATGAACTCAGCGCACGCATTAAGGATGAAGAGGAATTCAGCAACGAAATGCTCATTCTCCGAAACGCTCTTGATTTCACGAATATCAAAGCACGGGATTGCATGATTCCACGAACGGAGATCATCGGTGTGGAAATTGAAGATGACATCGAAGAGGTAAAAGAACTGTTAATCACAAAAGGACTTTCCAAGCTGATCGTTTACCGGGATGACATCGATAACATTATTGGTTACGTCCATTCATTCGATTTATTCTCGAAACCGAAATCCATCAAACAAATTCTAAAGCCAATCAGCTTCGTTCCAACGGTAATTTCCGGAAAAGAATTACTGGAGAAATTCACGAAACAAGCGGGAAGTTTTGCGGTTGTCACCGATGAATATGGCGGAACAGCAGGAATCATCACCCTAGAAGATGTCATCGAAGAGATTTTTGGTGAAATTGAGGACGAACACGATAAAGAAATTTGGCTAGAAGAAAAAGTGAGCGATACGGAGTTCTTATTCTCTGCCCGAATTGATATCGACTACCTAAATGAAACCTTCAAACTTTCCTTGGAAGAATCCGAAGAATACGACACACTCGCTGGATTAATTATTCATCACATTGAATCCATTCCCACTCAAGGTGACAGCGTTCAACTGGAAAAATACCGATTGATCGTGGAGGAAGTAAGTGATCGAAAAATTGAAACGGTTCGACTTTTTATTGAATCGTGATGAAAACTGCGCTTGGACTTCTTGCACTGTTTCTCAGTTCCTTCGTCTTTGCCCAAACAGACTTCAAACTTCCTTCAGAACTTTCTGAAATTTCCGGATTGGAAAAAATATCCGATTCACTCCTAATTGCCATCAATGACGGCGGAAATGAACCACTCTTATTTATCCTTGACTTAAGTGGGAACATTACCCGTAAAATAAGTGTTTCCAATGCCAACAACATCGATTGGGAAGCGTTAGCCATGGATGAAAACTACCTGTACATCGGCGATTTTGGCAACAACATGAATGAACGAAAGGACCTCTGTATTTACCGGATTAATCGCAGCGATGTTGCTACGTTGAACGAGGTGAGAGCTGAAAAAATGTCCATTTCTTACCGAGAACAAAAAGAATTTCCACCAAATGATTCGGAACGGTACTTCGATGCCGAAGCAATGACCTATTTTGAAGGTCAACTGTGGATTTTCACAAAGAACAGCACCAAACCTTTCGATGGAAAATCCTTTATCTACATGGTGCAATTCGAAGCGAATCAGACAAAAATTCTTTCGAAAGTAACAGACTTAAAATTGAATAAATCATCGTATTTGAAAGATGCCGTAACAAGCGCTTGTACCGATGATCATTCCATCGTTCTCACTACTTACAATCGTATGATGAAACTAGACTTTCCTAAACAAGGTTTGAGTAAATCAACAATCTACAAATATCCACATATTCTACAAGTAGAAGCGTGTGCCTGCTTAGGAAATCGTTCCTATTTCATTTCCAACGAGAATCATAAATTCTTGGGTCCAGCAAAACTCAAATTATTAAAACTACCATGATCCAACTCTCTCAATACGAAGCTGTTATTTTCGATATGGATGGCGTGCTCATCGATTCAGAACCCCTGTGGAAAATTGCCATGGAAGAGGTGTTTCATTCCTTAGGTTCCAAATTGACCAAAGCCGATTTTCAGAAAACGGTTGGACTGCGCATCGATGAAGTTGTTCATTTTTGGAATCACCATGAAAATTGGGGCGTAGAAAATGAACAGGATGTGGAAGAGGCCATAATTGTCAAAATGATTGAACTCATCGCTGCGAACGCGGCGCCGCTCTCGGGGGTGATCGAAACCCTCTCCTACTTAAAGAATGCTGGACTAAAAATTGGACTTGGAACCTCATCATCCAGTAGACTCATTCAAGTAGTGCTTGCTGAATTAAACATTGAACACTTTTTTGACTTTACACACTCAGCAGAAACGGAAGCGTACGGAAAACCTCATCCAGCTGTATACCTCACCGTAGCTCAATACTTAATGGTTTCACCTCACAAATGTTTGGTGATCGAAGACTCCTTTAATGGCGTCATTGCCGGACTAGCCGCGAAAATGAAAGTCGTATGTATTCCTGAAAAAACACATTTCCCCAATCCCCGTTTGTCCGTAGCTGATTTCCATTTCGATACAATGAATGAATTCTTATTGGAAATACAGAAATAGAACTGAGCTCCATTTGGAATGCTTTTGTATTTTTGTAAGTAATGGAAGATTCATTTGATTACAGAGACGAGGCGGCGCAAAATGGCGAACAGGAAATTGATAAAGTCCTGCGTCCCAAAACACTCAGTGATTTTGCCGGACAACCAACCGTAGTCGAAAACTTAGAGGTGTTCGTTCGCGCAGCACAACTAAGAAACGAGCCGCTAGATCACGTACTTCTTCATGGTCCTCCAGGATTAGGGAAAACAACCCTCGCTAATATTATTGCCAATGAAATGGGAGTCGGATTCAAAGTGACATCAGGACCCGTACTCGATAAAGCAGGAGACTTGGCTGGATTGCTGACAAACCTCGGTGTTGGCGATGTCTTATTCATCGACGAAATCCACCGCTTGAGTCCCGTAATCGAAGAATACTTGTATTCCGCCATGGAAGATTACGTGATCGACATCATGCTCGATTCTGGCGCGAATGCACGAAGCATACAGATTAACTTAAATCCATTTACACTGATCGGTGCGACCACTCGCTCAGGACTTCTCACCTCTCCACTCCGTGCACGATTTGGCATCAACTCACGCTTGGAATACTACGATTCAAAAACACTTACTTCCATCGTTGAACGATCAGCACATTTGCTGCACATCGAAATCGATGAGTCGGCGGCCTATAAAATCTCCAGCCGAAGCCGCGGAACGCCAAGGATAGCAAATGCACTTCTTCGACGCGTTCGTGACTTTGCTCAAATCAAGGGAAGTGGGAAAATCGATGAGGAAATCACCGAATTTGCATTGAAAGCCTTGAATGTAGACGAAAATGGATTAGACGAAATGGACATCCGCATCCTGAAAGTCATCATCGATAAATTTAGCGGTGGTCCAGTTGGACTAACGACCATTGCCACAGCTATCGGTGAAAATGCTGGAACCTTGGAGGAAGTCTATGAACCATTCTTGATTCAAGAAGGATTCCTTATGAGAACTCCGAGGGGAAGAAAAGCAACAGAGAAAACCTATCGTCACCTCGGAAAAGATATCGGCTGGACTCAAGGTGGGCTTTTCTAATCATTCCAAAGGTGGATTACAAGCAACTCATCTCCAATAAAGCACGGGAACTTGGATTTTTTCATGTAGGATTCTCCACAGCAGACTTTTTAGAAGAGGAAGCTCCTCGCCTAGAAACATGGTTAAATAAGCACCACCACGGCGAAATGGCGTACATGGCCAATCATTTTGACAAAAGACTGGATCCGCGTTTATTAGTGGACGACGCCAAAACGGTTATTTCGCTCCTGTTCAATTATTACACCGACCAACAGCAGAGTGATCCTGAAGCTCCGAAAATTTCTAAATATGCTTACGGGGAAGATTAC
>CALQBB020000024.1 GCA_943328715.2 Polynucleobacter meluiroseus
AACAGAATCGTCAGGGCTTTTTTTTAGTTTTTGCAAATGAAGACATTTTGTTTCTTTAGTTTTTTCACCTCTAAGGCTATGCTGTAGCTCAATATAAAATCTAAGGCAGCTTTAGAAGGTCGTAACTTCGCTTCATTTTTAACTAACGTTTCGGAGTAAAATTTTTGAACCATAGGCTTATTTAGTGTTTACTCTTTAACGGATAGATTTGCAGAATATTGTTTCGACCTTTCATTTTTTTTGGATTTTTCAAATCACTTTCATTATTTACTTCGCAATCTAATCTGAATGGATTGATTTCACTGAATTTATCAAGTGTATTTTGACCTAATTTTACTACTTTTGCGACATCAATCAACAACACAATGAGTAATTTAATTAAATCAGGAGTAGCAACAGGAGATCAAGTTCAAGCGATCTTTCAGCTAGCCAAAGAAAAAGGATTTGCCCTTCCAGCGGTGAATGTTACTAGTTCAAGTACCGTGAACGGCGTGATGGAAGCAGCTGCAAAGTTAAATGCACCTGCGATCATTCAGTTTTCGAACGGAGGATGTATCTCTTTTGCTGGAAAAGCACTATCAAATGAACAAGAAAAAGCAGCCATTTTAGGTGGAGTAGCAGGAGCAAAACACGTACATGCCTTGGCTGAAGCTTACGGAGCTACCGTGATTTTACATACCGATCATTGTGCGAAAAAGTTACTTCCATGGATCGATGGACTTTTAGATGCGGGTGAAGCGTTTTTTAAAGAAACGGGTAAGCCGCTGTACAGTTCTCACATGATTGACTTAAGTGAAGAATCATTGGTTGAAAACCTTGACATCTGTAAAAGTTATTTAGAACGCATGTCCAAAATGGGGATGACGCTAGAAATCGAACTAGGTATTACTGGTGGAGAGGAAGATGGAGTGGATAATTCAGATGTCGATAATTCCAAATTATACACACAGCCAGAAGAGGTGGCATACGCATACGAAGAGTTGATGAAAATTAGTCCAAGGTTTACCATTGCGGCAGCTTTTGGAAATGTTCACGGTGTGTACAAACCAGGGAATGTTCAATTGACTCCAATAATTTTGAAAAATTCACAAGAATTTATTCAAGAGAAATACCAAACAGAACCAAATCCAATTGATTTTGTTTTTCACGGTGGATCTGGTTCAACAGTGGAAGAAATTCGTGAAGCAATCGGCTATGGTGTAGTGAAAATGAACATCGATACGGACTTACAATTTGCCTTTACCGAAGGTGTTCGCGATTACGTTGAAGAAAAATTGGAGTATCTTCGTACGCAGATTGGAAATCCTGAAGGGGATGAATTACCAAATAAAAAATACTATGATCCAAGAAAATGGATGAGAGAGGGCGAACTGACATTTATCAAACGTCTGACTCAATCATTTGAGGATTTAAACAATATTAACACACTTTAAATTGAAGGAAATGTCTTGGTTTAAACGAAGTAAGGAAGGAATTACAACAGCAACTAGTGATAAACTAGAAGTCCCTGAAGGACTTTGGGTTCGCTGTTCAAACTGTAAAACATTGTTTACCAGTGATGACCTCGCGCACAACAATTACGTTTGTGATCGTTGTTCCCATCATGAACGAATTGGTTCGGAAGAATACTTTCAGTTGATTTTCGACGATGGAAACTACACGGAAATCGCTGCTGATTTAACTTCTGGTGACCCACTTGAATTTACGGATACAAAAAAATACGTTGACCGTGTTTCGGCTACACAAAAAGCGACGGGATTGAAAGATGCCGTTCGTACAGCAAAAGGAACCATAGACGGACAAAAATTGGTTATTTCAGCCATGGACTTTCAGTTTATCGGTGGATCAATGGGTTCCGTTATGGGAGAGAAAATTGCACGTGGAATTGATGAAGCGATCAAATCCAAAGCTGCTTTCATGATCATCTCGAAATCAGGTGGAGCCCGTATGATGGAAGCTGGTTATTCCTTAATGCAAATGGCGAAGGTTTCTGGTAAACTTGGACAATTGTCCGAAGCAAAGTTGCCTTACATCTCTTACTTAACAGATCCAACAACCGGTGGTGTGACGGCTTCTTTTGCAATGCTTGGTGATATCAACATCGCTGAACCAGGTGCGTTAATCGCATTCGCTGGTCCACGTGTAGTGAAAGAAACAATTGGACGTGACTTGCCAGATGGATTCCAAACTTCTGAGTTCTTATTGGAACATGGATTCCTTGATTTTATCGTTGATCGTACGGAAATCAAACAAAAATTAAGCTTAGCGGTAAAGATGTTCATGAGCTAGTTCTCGATGAAAATCACCAAATTAAATGCGGATAGTTCGTGGCTCTGGGAAATAAATGGGCGAAAGGTCTTGGTCGATCCATGGTTCTCTGAAAGCCAAGTGGATTTTCATCCACGTTTTTCTACGCAATACCATTTGGATAAACAACCTGAAGTTTTTGAATTACCTCGTCCCGATTTTATTTTCATCTCTCATCCATTTACAGATCATTGTGATCAGGAAACATTAGTGAAATTATCTTCTGAAATCCCTGTAATTTGCTTGCCTGTTATCCAACGAAAAATGCAAAAATGGAAGCATTTCAAACACTTCATAGCTCTTTCAGAATCACCTTTTCAGATAGAAAAAATCTCAAAAACCGGTCTTTTGGACCTTGTCCATCATGCTTATTTAATTTCTGATGGAAGGTCGACGATGTGCTACGCGCCTCATGGGACAAGAAGAATCGATAAACAGAAGGAAGCAAGCGTTTTGCTCGCAAGCGTTACAACCTACGAACTTCCATTTTACTTGGGTGGAACCGTGAATTTAGGTTTGAATAAGGCACTTCAATTAGCTGAAAAATTGAACGTTAAAACCGTTATTTCGACGCACGATGAGCAAAAAAGACAGGAAGGAATGGTTGCGCGCTTGTCTAAACGAACGTATGCAGCATCCAATCAGTTTGTTAGCTTGTTGCCAGGGCAATTTTTCGAGTTTTAATATTTTTTTAACTCCGTACTAATCCGTATTTTAGAGCACTCTAAATGACGACCATGCGAAAAATTTTACTTTACCTTTCATTTTTAATCCTTGGATTTCAAGTTAGCGCTCAAGATACAACTTGGGTTCAGACTTTTACGTTTGACACGATTACATCGCGTCGATCTTGGTTTCAGTTCCCTCAAGAGTTGGACACCATGCGCTTTGAAAAGGTAATGATGTACTACAAGTTGAAATGTAGTCCATTAACATCCTGGGATCAATACGATTGTGGAGAATGGGACTATTTGACCTACACGCGTGTCTTTGATCATACCGGATTATTTGATTCCATCGCAAATAACTCAAGCCATTACTTATCGAATTGGGCGTCTCCAAACATCATAGATTTCACACCAGTGCCATACGCTCAAACGAATACACATTTGCGAGACGAATGGACTAGAACCTTAAGTGGATTGAGTTATTCTGCACCGAATACAATGTCCAGTATGCAAAATTGGCCGTTTAAAACGGATGAAAAAGGTGGGCGCTTTCAGTTATTACTCACCCAGGCGCAGTTGTTACAGGCAGGAGTTCAAGCCGGAGATTTACAGTCATTGCGTCTATTTTTAAATGATATTGCCGTTGAAGGGAAATTATTTTACCCAAGTATTCGCATGAAAGCAACAAATGACATTGAACTATTGAACTTTCATTCAGCGGGATTTACAGAGGTGTATAATGCATCGGCAGGATTACCCGGTGGACTTAGTCCATTAGTTGTTGGAGTAAATGAATTAGCGTTTTATCAAGCATTTACTTGGGATGGAATCTCGAGTATCGTCATTGAATTTTATTTCGAAAACGATATTCCATCAGCGAATGCTTTAAGTTTTGAAACAAGTTCCATTTCTACAAACCAGGCCTTATCCTACCAAGGAAAAAATGGATACCTCTCATTTAACGGAAATAATTACACCATGCTCGAATATTCTGATGAAAACATGGGGAATGAAGTGACTATTGAATGTTGGGTGAAAGGAAATGGCGTTGCTGGTACAAATACAAGTTTCTTGGAGGCATATGATACCCTTGGAAATCGCATTTTAAATATTCACATGCCATGGAGCAATAACAATCTGTATTGGGATGCAGGTAATCATACTGGGATCGACCGCATCAATAAAGCCATGTCGACGAATGAAATTGATAATAATTGGAACCATTGGGCATTTGTAAAAAAACAAAGTACCGGTGAGATGTTCATATATAAAAATGGACAATTGTGGCATTCTGGAACAAATTTGAATCGTTCTATGGGATACATTCATCGTTTTATTCTAGGAGCAAGTAAAGATCAGTCCATCAAATGGAAAGGTAGCATTGATGAATTCAGAGTTTACAATGTGGCTCTCTCTCAAGCAACGATTTTAGCTAACTATCAAAAAAAAATTGACACAAGTCATCCGAATTGGTCCAATTTAAAAGTGTATTATGATTTTGATAATCTGAGTTATGCGATAGATAAATCACCAAATCAATTTAAGTTAATGCCTTCTGAATTTGGGATGATTCGTTTTGATGAATTGCCTTTAGCAGGAATCAAACAAGAGTCTTTTATGCCTTTGCTTTCTTTTGGACAAGGTCTTACTAGCGCGATTGTTCAAACTTCAGTTTTGAATCAAAAGAAATACATTGAGCCAATTGTCGTCTTCACACAAATGCCTTTATTTAGGCATTTTGATATTACAGCAAGTTACGTTGGTGTTCCACAAGGGATTTCCTATGTATTTGATCAAAATGATCATGTGATTGGTCAATCTCCATATACGACGACCACTCAATTTGTGAACACACCAATTGTTTGTTACAATCCTCCTTTTGAGTTGATCAATGACGTGGAGATTGCACGTTACATTACGCCTTACGGCATTCAATTCGATTTAGGTCCAAATGGATTTACCTGGAAATATGACGTCACAGATTACCAAATGTACCTGAAAGGAATGGTTGATCTTGCTGCGCACAACACACAAGAATTAATTGATTTGAAATTTGCCTTCATTGAAGGAATTCCTCCGCGTGATGTCCATGCGCGTCAGCCAATTTGGAGTGACTTTAAATCGTATAATTTCGCGCAAATGGCAAATGATGTGGTTCTTCAAGAAAAACCAATTATTCTTGCGGATTCCTCCGAAACATTCAAAATTAAAACCAGAATGTCCGGACATGGTCAAGTTGGAGATTTCGCTTGTTGTGAATGGGTAGCTAATGACCACCAAATCAAAGTGGATGGCGTTCCAAGATTTAACTGGAACATTTGGCAATCTACAGAATGTGGTGATAATCCAAATATCGGTCAAGGTGGAACATGGCCTTATGCTCGCGAGGGCTGGTGTCCGGGAGACCGTGTGAAAGAACATGAATTTGAATTAACACCATACGTGACTCCAGGTGACACGGTGAAATTAGATTATGCCATCAATGCTGTCCCTGGAAATGACCCTGGTCAAGCAGGAGGAAATTACATCGCGGCTTATGATTTAATTTCATATTCTGCGCCAAATTTCCAAAACGATGCATCCATTTCTGATGTCTTGAATCCAAATAATTGGGAATACTACAGTAAATGGAATCCAACGTGTCAGAATCCACGTGTAGTTTTGAAAAATACCGGTTCGCAACCATTAACATCGTGTCGAATTTTTGCTTGGATTACTTACGGAGTGAACATCGTTTATGATTGGACCGGTAACCTTGGATTCTTAGAAGAGGAGGTCATTGAATTGCCTGTTGATAATGTCGATTGGTGGATTGATTTTAATAATAATCAAACGTTTACGGCATGGGTTGCAAATGTAAATGGTATTCCAGGCGAAGATGAATACAATCAAAATAGCACGAAGACTACAAAGTTTGATTCTCCGGAGCGCATTGATGGTGCTTTTTTCATCTGGCTTACAACAAACAACAAAGCAAGTGAGAATAAATACCGAATGCTTGATCATGCTGGAAACATTTTGTTCCAACGCGATGTTTTGACGAATCAAACTCAGTATAAAGACACCTTTAACTTGGCTCCAGGTTGCTATTCCATTATCATTGAAGATTCAGACGACGATGGACTTGGATTCTGGTATTCCAATCAAGTGGAAGGAGAAACTACCGGACAAATGCGTTTGCGTCAGGTAGGTGGTTCGTATATCGAATTTTTCCCAGCCGATTTTGGAAGTTACCACCGATACGATTTCTCTGTCGGATTTACCTTAGGTGTGAAAGAAGAAGAATTGGCCCATGAAATCGCGATTTATCCAAATCCGACAAACGGTGTCACTACCGTTGAGGTTAGTGGTTCAGTGTACAACGATGCTTCGATTGAACTTTATGATTTATCGGGGAGAAAGTTGATGCAGGAAAAAATGAATGCAACACAGTTTTTTGCTGAATCGTTTTTGGATCTTTCTTCAATGAACGCCGGTACATACTTAGTGCGAATTATCACCAATCAACGTGTATACACGAAGGAATTAGTGAAAAACTAATTATCGTTTATTCAGGGTGCTGATGCTAAGGGTAATGTCCTTCATCATTTCTATTTGTATTTCTTGAATTTCAAATAGATCTCTTTGTTGGTGGATGATTAGGTGATCTAACTTTTCGTGTAAGGTTCTGATTTCTAACTCTGATTTGAGATTAATCATATAATCGAGTTTGGAACGTTCTCTGTCCTTCTCTTCTTGTCTGTTTTGACTCATCATAATGATTGGGGCTTGTAGCGCCGCAATGCAGGAAAGGATGAGGTTTAGCAGGATGAATGGATAAGGATCGAATCCTTTATTTAGTAAAAAGGCAGTATTCAATAAAATCCAAACAAACAGGAAAAATCCAAATGACATGATAAAAGTCCAACTACCACCAAACGAGGCAACATGGTCAGCCATTTTTTGTCCGCGCGACAATGGGGTATTATCCTGACTTAAGGCAATATTGCTAATCTCATCCCCGTTTGAAATTGTATCAATTACTAATTTTTCCATGGAGGATAATTCACCATCTTGTCCTTTCAGTTTTGAAGAGATAAATTGAACACGCAATGCACTTAATTCACTAATCGATAAGCAACTGTTTTCTTTGAAATGCGGATAATTGATTTGAATGAATTTCAGGAAGCTATGCGATATCGAATTGGATACTACTTTTTGTGATTTAGAGAAGGATTTTTGGCTTAAGTCGCTAATAAATTCACTTCCATTTATGGTGCTTTTTTTCATGGTGTCGATTTTAGTCTAAGGTAAACTTATTACACTGTCCAAGAGCAACAAAAAGTTACATATTTTTACGCTATTCATTGGATTAGATGAGTGGATCCCTCCTTTTTTTAACGTAAATAGTTCCAGAATTTTACTTATTTTTACTTCATGAATTGGAAAGAAACGATCATTAAATATTTCCCAGATGTTTGGCAGTATTTAATCATAATAATCATTTTTATTTTCGCAGCTATTTTTATTCTTTGAGAACCCTATTATGCTGGTATTTCGCAACATCTTCTTAAGTATTATTCTTTCATTATTTGTCTTCAAGGCCAGTTCACAATTGAACATCGACTCCTTATCGCACATTGATTATCAACTGCTGCATCAAGCCAATCTGAATGATGTTTGGGGTTATGTGGATGAATTGGGAAATGAATATGCCATCGTGGGTACATCGAAAGGAACTTCGATTGTCAATATTACCGATGGTGCGAATCCCCAAGAAGTTTTTTGGCTGGCTGGAACCGAATCTATTTGGCGCGATCCCTGTGTTTATGGGGATTATGCATACGTAACGACGGAGGCAGAAGATGGATTGTTGATCATCGATTTAAGTCCCTTGCCACAATCAACCAACCTGCCAACGTCTCTTTATACTGGACCAAGTTCTAATCCATGGCAGTCTGCACATACCTGTTTTACTTCTCCAAATGGCTTTGGCTACATTTTTGGCGCGAATCGAGGAAACGG
>CALQBB020000025.1 GCA_943328715.2 Polynucleobacter meluiroseus
AATACAACGATTTGTTTTGGAGATGTGGCGACCTTAACTGCCAGTGCGAATTTGCCAAATGGAACCTATTTATGGTCAACGAGCGAAACGACAAACTCCATTCAAGTGAGTCCAGGTACAACGACAACATATTCCGTAGCTTATACTTTGAATAACTGTACAAGTCCGAGTGTCAATGCGATTGTTACCGTGAATCCAATACCGGTTGTTACATTGTCCAGCGCTACCATTTGCGAGGGAGATAACGTAACACTTACGGCAACTCCAAACCTTACAGGCGGAAGCTATACTTGGGGACCACTAAATGCTATTGGTGGCGCCAGTCAAACATTAAGTCCGTCAGTGGACACAACGTTAACGGTTATTTACACTTTATTGAATTGTCCGAGTTTGCCAGCAAGTGGAACAGTGACAGTAAATCCGTTACCAATTGTGACATTTAGTTCAAACATTGTGGAAGGATGTGCGCCACTTAGTGTGACATTTACGGCGACAGATCAAACGAATGCCACCTACAATTGGTCAACGAGTAATGCCTTAACTGGAACTGGTTCGTCCACTACGATTCTTTTCCCAAGCGGTGGAACATTTGATGTGACATTAGCAGCTACAACGATTAATGGTTGTTTCGCATCTGGATCCATCGCTAATTACATTTATGTGGAAGATTTACCAAATGCTGATTTCCAATCACCTATTAGCATTTTCACCAACGAAGCACAATACGTTCAATTCAGTAATTTCTCTACGGGAGCAACAAATTATGTGTGGAATTTCGGTGACGGACAAATGTCAACAGAGGTAGAGCCATCGCATATTTTCCAAAGTACGATGAACGGGTATACCATCAACTTAATCGCTTTAACGGATCTCAACTGTTTGGATAGTATGTCGATTTCGATTGGCTACCAATACAATGAATTGTATTACATTCCGAATAGTTTCACGCCAGACGGAGATCAAAACAATCAGGTGTTCTTACCAATCTTCTATTCAGGATACGATCCATTAAACTTTGAAATGCAAATTTATAATCGTTGGGGCGAAGTGTTATTTGAAACACGAAACGTATTGTTTGGTTGGGACGGATCAGTGGGTGAAGAAGGGTTAGATGCGCAAGAAGGCGTGTATACGTACCGCATCTTATTCAAAAATCCAGATTTAGACGAGCGTGTAGTTGTTACAGGTACAGTTAACTTAATTAGGTAAGTAGCTGACTTCAGGAAAACAGGGGTAACGATATGCATCGTATATTTTTTTCGAACTTACTGTTTTCGCTATTACTCAATTTATTGATTAAGCCGATTGCCATTTTTGGTATCGATGCTCAGGTTCAAAATGTTGTTGGTCTAGACCAATACGGCTTGTATTTTTCACTGTTAAGTTTATCGTTAATTCTGAACATCCTCATGGATTTAGGGATAAATAATTACGTCATTAAGACCGTAGCCAAAAACCAAGAAGAAGCAAAGTCCCAAATTAGTAGTATTCTTCTCTTGCGCCTTGTCCTGTTTCTAGTTTACATCATCCTTCTTTTTACCTCCGCGTTTTTATTGGGCTATGACTCCATGGCTATGAAACTGTTGTTCTTTTTGGGATTAAATCAATTATTTATCGTTTTCATTGCGTATTTCCGAGGATTCTTTTCGGGATTGCAACACTATAAGCTGGATTCATTTTTCTCTGTTTTTGACCGGATCATTCTAATTATCACGGCGGGATCTGTATTATTATTAAACATGGGTTATGAAATGAGTATTCCCTTGTACATCCAATTACAGACCTTCGGTTATTTCCTCACCTTTGTATTGGCGTTTATTTTCTTTAAACGAATTGCGGGAACCATTCACTGGCAAATTGATTTGCTCCATTTTAAGTCCGTTCTTCAAAAAAGCTTACCGTTTGCTTTACTGATTATCCTGATGTCCATTTACACCCGAATTGACGGAATACTTTTACATGAGTTAGGGTCGGATGGCAATGTGCAAGCTGGAATCTACGCCACTGGATTTCGACTGCTAGATGCACTGTATATGTTTGGAATGATCTTCGCGGGATTATTGTTCCCCATGTTTTCGAATGTTCTAAATGAATCCATGCAAAAAGTCAGAGAATTGGTATTGATTTCTGCTAATTTCCTCATGAGTGGCGTCATTGTGGTCGTTTTTCTCTTGATCTTTCATGCTGAATATATCCTTCGATTCATCTACACCCCTGATGTGAGAGTCATCATTCCTTTCTGTTTTTTAATGTTAAGTTTCATTGGAATCGCCATGAATTTTGTCTTTGGAACACTTCTCACGGCGAATGGAAATTTAAAAGAATTAAACATCATTTCTGCCACTGGTGTGTTGATCAATATCTGTCTGAACATCTTCCTTATTCCCAAATATGGTGCTGCTGGAGCGGGATTTACGGCATTTATTACCCAGATGACAATGGCCATCACCCAATTCATTTTGTGTGCAAGGTATTTCCAATTAAAGGTTGGAATATTAAAAATTGGAAAATGGCTTCTTTTTACCTTTAGTTTCATTAGTGCCATTTTTCTTTTCGACTTTGCTCTCATAAATTTAGAGGACCAAAATTTGCTGCATGATTCACCCATGCTATTTGGACTAATTCTATGCATCGAATTAATCCTTGGTTTGATTTTCATGTTCGTTTTCAAATTCATTGAACTCAAACCATTAAAAAATCTGTTTTTATCTCGCTCTTAAATCAAATATTTTTTGAATTTTGGAGTTATTGTCATAGCTTGCGGCAAAAATCATAACTTCGCGGAGCTAAATACATATGACACAGTTAAACTTACAAGAAGAACGAATGGGTTTAATCCAATTTATTTGGAAGAAGAAAACACCAATTCTCATCATTACTGGAATTGCAGCGATTGTTTCTATCGTTGTTTCTTTCCTAATTACACCACTTTATTTATCCACTGCGATTGTTTTCCCTGCAGCATCAGGTAATGTTTCCTTCGATGCACAGCGAAATGTGAAAGCAGCTGCCATGGACTTCGGAGAAGAGGAACAAGCCGAACAACTGGTGCAAATCCTTCAGTCATCTCGCATAAAAGACCGAATCGTCAATAAATACAATTTGTTGGCCGATTATGAAATTTCGGAGAACGATCCAAATAAATATTACAAGTTAAACAAAGCGTATTACGGAAATTTCTCATTCAATCGAACACGTTTCGGTTCCATTCAAATTGATGTATTGGATAAAAACCCAAAGAAAGCAGCTGCCATGGCCAATGACATCGTTGATTTAATCGATACGGTGAAAAATGAAATGATTCGAGAACGTACGGTTCCTGCTTTTGAAATCAACCTCAGAAAGAAAAAACAAATGGAACATGAACGTGATTCCTTGTTAACACGATTGGAAGATTTAGCGCAATTGGGTGTCTTGCCAAACGATGTAAGAGCAACACTTTACCAAGCATTGGTAGACTCAAAGAGCACGGCGGAAAAAGCAGAAATTCAACGAAAAATTGATATTAATACAAAATATGGTTCTGTATATGACGGTCTTGAGTACCAACGAAATGAAAAAATCGTCAAAATTGAAGACTTCCGTGTTTCATACGAACAAGCAGAGTCGGATGCAAATGCGAAATTCAATCATAAATTTGTCGTGGAAAAGGCAGTCGTTGCTGACCGCAAAGAAAAACCAAAACGCATGATTATTGTGCTTGTTTCTACGATTGGTGGATTCATCTTTGGATTGTTTTTCTTGTTGATTCAACAACGTCTCAAAGAGCTTAAATTGAACCAAGCTTAACCACTTGAAAAACTCAGTAATTTACGGGATTGTTGGGCTTTTCTTGTCCATCCTTTTCGCCTACTTCATTTGGCAGGACCTTGAATACCTGAGTTTATTTCCTGCTGGATTATTAGCCATTTACTTCGCTATTTTTCAAACCGAGAAGTTATTTATCGCTATTGCTTTTTTTACACCACTCTCGATTAACATCGAGGAATTCAATTCAAGTTTCGGTCTGTTTTTACCGAGTGAACCTTTACTTTTTGGCTTGATGCTGTGGTTATCTGCACTTCAGCTCCATCGTTCCTTTATGCCGAAAAATCTTTGGCGCCAGCCCATCCTCTTTTCTGTCGGTATATTTTTAACCTGGATTTTCATTAGCTCCATTACGAGTTCTCATTCAATTGTCTCTTTTAAATTTCTATTGGCAAAACTTTGGTTTATTGTGCCTGTTTTGTTTTTCGGTATTCACTTCTTTCAGAAGGAAAAAAATAGAATTGCCTTCATTTGGTTGTTCATTATCTCTTCGTGCATTGTGGTGATTTACACAATTACGCGTCACGCCATGTATGCATTTGGAGAAAAAGAAAGTCATTGGGTCATGTCACCTTTTTTCAAAGACCACACCATTTATGGAGCCATCATCGCATTGAATGTCCCACTCGTTTTTGGACTGTACTTATACAAAAAACACGCGCCGCTCATCCAAGCTGTCATCATTGCGATGATTGTACTTATTCTCGCTGGACTCTACTTCTCTTATACGCGAGCTGCATGGTTAAGTGTTTTTGGCTGTTTGTTTATTGGTGGACTCATTTATTACAAAGTCAACTGGAAACCATTAGCCGGAATAGCGGCCATCATATTACTCGTCGTTTTATTCAAATGGGATTCCATTCAAATGGAATTGGCACGTAATAAACAGGACCATACGACTGAGTCGTTTGATGAACGCCTGCAAAGTGCGGCAAATATTTCTACAGATGCCTCGAACCTAGAACGAATAAATCGTTGGAGTTGTGCCATTGCCATGTTTGAGAAAAGACCTGTTTTTGGTTACGGACCTGGTACATACGCATTTGAATATGCTCCTTTTCAAGAACCAGAGAATCTCACGATTATATCCACCAATTTTGGTGATATGGGAAATGCACACAGTGAGTATTTGGGTGCGTTAGCAGAAATGGGAATCATCGGATTACTTTCCTTCTTGGGGATCGTAGGGGCCATTTTTTACACGAGTATCTTGGTATATAACCGAATTCCTTTGTCAGACTCTGGAACAAGAATTCTGATTTTGAGCATGATCATGGCCTTGTCCACCTACTTCATCCATGCCTTCTTGAATAATTTCTTAGACACAGACAAAGCCGCTGTTCCAATTTTTGGTATGTGTGCAATGATCATTGCTCTCGGACTTCAACAAGAGAAATTAGCGTCCAATCCAGAGTGATGGATTCAAGCTTTTAGTCAATCCACCTGCAACGGAGTGAATTTCGAAATGGCAGATAGACACACCACTGTCATCAGCTAATAAACTTCCGATGGCTTGTTTTGAAGATACTTTTGATCCGACACTCACATAGGTTTCTTGCATATTTCCGTAAACCGTGCGGTACGCACCGTGTTTAATAACGACATACTTACCCGCTCCATTAATCGAGAATACACTCGTTACTTCTCCCTCAAAAACGGAGCGAACGCGTGCATTTTTAGGACAGGTAATATCGATTCCATTATTATTGGTAACCACACCTGCCAAGGTTGGATGTGGATTTGTTCCGTAGCGCTCGGTGATGCTTCCTTTTTCCACCGGCCATGGCAATCTGCCACGATTGACCTCAAAACTTTTACCAACAGCTGAACCCTCTGTTGATTCTGTATACGTTACTTGTTTTGGTTTTGCTGGCTCCGCCGCGCTAGCCTTTGGCGTTGTTTTAGGGGCATCTTGGGACTTTCCTGAGGTTCCGCCGCTTGTAGTTGCTTTTGGTGTCGTGGCAGCCACATTTGCTTGGCGCTGTTCTTCTTCCTTTCTCGCTTTATCTCTTTCGCGTTGACGCGCTTGTTCGCGTGCTATTTCCTGGCGAAGTTCCGCGTCGATTCGTTGTTTTATTTCCGCCTTTTTGCGTTCGTCTGCTTTTAACTGAGTGAGTAAATTTTGCTCCTCTTTTTTAAACTTTTCGTAGGACTTCTCTTTCTTCGATTTATCCTTGGAAATCAGTTCTCTTTCTTGCTTTTTCTCTTCGAGAGCAAGTAGCTTTGAATCCTTTTCTTGAGAAATATTCGTGATTTCCTCTGCAATTAAGGCTTGGTGTTGTTTGATGAGTGCGGCTTGTTTTTGCTGCACCCCAGCTACTTTTTTCAAGTAACGGTTGCGCTTCACTGCTTCGTTGTAATTGTCCGCTGATAACAAATACATCACGCGTCCATAGCTACTGCGGTGTTTGTAGGCGTACAATACCATCTTTTTATACTGACGTTTGAGGTCGCTTAGTCTTTTTTTCAGGCGTTTCACTTCCTGTTTTTTCTCGACCATTTTGATCTCTGCCATGCGTACTTGATTGTCAAAAATACGCACCAACGCTTCTCGGCTTTTGATTTGATTTTCAATTAATCGAATTTCATTCAAGGAAGCTTGTGTGTTTGACTTCACCTTCGACAGCAAGGACTTTGTATTAGAAATACGTTTTTCTAATTTTTGTTGTTCTTTCTTCAGTTTTTCTTGACTTGACTGTCCAAAAGACAGGCTCACAAAGAAAAAGAAGAACAATAAACTACTTACATTTTTCATATTTCTCTGGTATGATGATGATTAATTCTTGTGGCTCATTTATTTCCACCTTTTCATAATCCATTTTGATGTAAATCCCTTTTTCCTTCGCTTTGATGTGCATATGTACCACTTTCGGGACATTTATTCCATTTACTTCTTGACGTTGCTCATAAATCACGGTGATTTCCGTTGAATCACTCGGACTTTTAATCGTTGTTTGCTGAAGGGATTTCCCATCGTTACTCAAGATGTAATTCAAAATGATGTCCTCTTTTAGACGTCGGTCCATTCGTTTTTTATCGCGTTTTTTGTGGGTTGAAATACTGTAATGAAACGGATCGTGGTCAACGAAATATTTCTGTTCAATGTTGTAATCCAAGGGTTTGCCCAAAAACAATTCCTCCATGTTTTCATAAGTAAAATCTACCCCAAAGGTTGTTTTTAAATAATCCAGGGATTGGATGGTGTAACATTTTTCCCGTTTATTCACAACGGTAATGGTGTCTTTGGTTACCATTGCCGTCACAATTGGAATACGGGCATAGGTAATAATCGCACTAACGGCGCTATCGGCAACAATCTTGAGGGATGTTTTAAACGAGATATCCGTGGTGGAATCTTTATAGTTGATGTCCAACTTAGAATAAAAGGTTCTCGGTTCGATTTTCGATAAACTATCCAAGCGATCGACCAACTCTTTGTCCTTTATTTTAGGAAGTTTATCCCCGTTCATTAGTTCGTTCCCTACTTTAGGAGAACAAGCAAACAAAGTCCATATAAAACTTAGTCCGACAGTTAGTTTAAAAAACAGGTTTTGCATACTTCTTTTGTGTAATTTTTTCATTCAGCACTTTGTTTGCCGAACCAAGTTCTTTTGCTCGTAGCCAATAGGATAGTGCTTCGTCCTTTTTACCTAACATAAATAATACATCGCCCAAATGTTCAGCACAGGATTTGTCCGTGATTTCTGCACCTCCACACGCACGTTCAAAGTACGTTTTGGCTTCGGGGTATTTTCCTTGTTGGAAAAGAATCAATCCCTTCGTATCGAGGTAACGCGGTTCATCAGGAAATTGCGCCAACACCTCATCGATGATTTGTGTCGCTTTCCCCAATTCTAGTTCGTGAAAGGCTAACTGGTAGGCATATTGATTTCGTACAAAGGTATTTTTGACGGATAAGCCGAGTGCCTTATCGTAGGCAGCAATCGCTTCTTTTGTGTGCTTCAATCCAAATTCCGCCTCACCGATTTGTCCATAGAATTCTGCTTTTAGATCTGCATCTTTTAGCACATAGTCTATTCCCGTTTGCAAGGTTGTGAGTGACTGTTGAAAGTTTCGTTGTTGGTTCAGTGCGGTTCCAAAAACAAAATAAGGAAGGGCTTGAGTTGGGAAAAAACCGATGCATTTTTCTGCGTCTTTTGCCAAACTATC
>CALQBB020000026.1 GCA_943328715.2 Polynucleobacter meluiroseus
CTTTCAATTGAAAGAACTGCTTGGAAATACGTGTCAGTTCAGCTTCTACCATGCTGACTTGATTGGAGTCTACTTCGTGCGTTAATTGCGTCCACTTGGAACTCAGTTTCAAGGTTAATTCATCTAGTTCACTGAAATCGATGGCCTGACTTCCTTCGCGTTCGAGAAATTCTTGTTTCAATTCCATCGGATTACGCCATAAATCTTGCGCGGTGAATCCCATCGCTTGCCATTCGTTCCAGTTTTTTTCTTCCAAGAGAAGGATGCTCGTTCGTGCTTGAATCAAGGGGAATAAGACTTCAGCTTCTTCGAAGACTTCTTTTAACTGCAGCCAATACATGATTTCACCCGGACCTCCAACGTAACATAAGTTCGGTAAGAGAAATTCTTGGTAAACCGGACGCAAAACCACATTCGGGGAAAAGGACTCCGGATGGTTTCTCAGTTCCGTCAGCATGCTTTCGGTATCTAATTCTTTGGAACCGAATTGAAATCCTGTTTCCGTCCGTTGAATGCGCTCGCGCTTGTCGGGACTCAAATAAAACAGATTTGTGTCCTTCGCTTCAACTTGCAAGGGAAATCCCGCTTGACTTAAGGATTGATTCGTTCGTTCCACTGCTTTCGCTGAAAATCCGCTTAACAGTTCTTGTTTGAAAATAGGGGAGAACGCTTCTTTCCAGAGCGTCAAGTCACCATCGATGATGATCAAGCCGTAATGTCCAAATAGTTCATTGACGAATTGAAAAAAGGCTTTGCCATACGTTTCGCCGGACATCGCCTCCATCAAGGAATGAATTTCACTTTCCGGATGATTTTGGAATTTCGTTTGAATTTCTGAAATCACGGCTTCGAGTCCGTCTAGGTTCATGCGTCCAACAGCGCCACCTTGGGAACGATCCCATTTCAAGACCTGCTGAAACAATGAAACCGATTGAATTTCGGCAAAATCATGGTCTTCGGATGCCATCCAGTAAACAGGAACGAATTCGTAGTCTGGATAACTCGCTTTCAGTTCCTCACATTGTTTGATGACGTGAAGAATTTTATACAGGAAAAACAAGGGTCCAGTTGCTAAACTGAGTTGGTGTCCAGTCGTCACCGTAAAACAATTGGCTTGTCCTAGTTTCTCAATATTCGTTTGTACGTGTTCAGTACGCAGGACATCTTCATACAATTCCTCGAGTCCTTCTTGCAACAAATCGCGCTGTGAAGCACCAAAAACGCGTTGTTTTTCAGTCAACTGTTCCAAGAATGCTTCCTTCGAAAATGGACGTTGAATCCATGCAGACAAGGCCGCTTGATTTTCGGTGAAAAGTCGCTGTTTCTCGTTGAAAAACGGCGTGGAAGAACGTGGGATGTCTATGCGCATCAGCGAATTACATGTTTCGACGATACTGACCACCCACTTCAAACAAGGCTGAAGTAATTTGTCCTAGTGAAGCGAACTTACACGTTTCCATCAATTCTTCAAACATGTTTCGGTTATTGATCGCCGCATCTTGTATTTTCGAAATTCCATTCAATGCCGGTGTTTCGTTTCCTTTTTGCAGGTGTTGCAACATCGTGATTTGGTATTCTTTCTCTTCTTCCGTTGCGCGGATTACTTCCTTCGGTAGCACCGTTGGAGATCCTTTTGAACTTAAGAAGGTATTTACACCGATAATCGGGAATTCGCCTGTGTGCTTCAAGGTTTCGTAGTACAAGGATTCTTCCTGAATTTTCGAACGTTGGTACATAGTTTCCATCGCTCCTAAAACGCCACCACGCTCGGTGATGCGGTCGAATTCGGTTAATACTGCCGATTCTACCAAGTCCGTTAATTCGTCGATGATGAACGATCCTTGTAATGGATTCTCGTTTTTCGCTAATCCAAGTTCGCGGTTGATGATCAACTGAATCGCCATGGCACGACGTACAGATTCCTCTGTTGGAGTTGTTATCGCCTCGTCATACGCATTCGTATGTAAGGAATTACAGTTGTCATATATTGCGTACAATGCTTGAAGCGTCGTACGAATGTCGTTAAAGTCAATTTCTTGCGCGTGTAGCGAGCGTCCAGATGTTTGAATGTGGTACTTCAACATTTGCGCACGTGGATTCGCACCGTATTTCTTCGCCAAAGCTTTCGCCCACAAACGTCGAGCAACACGTCCGATCACTGCATATTCTGGATCAATTCCGTTGGAGAAGAAGAAGGACAAGTTCGGACCGAAGTCGTTGATGTCCATACCGCGACTTAAATAGTATTCCACGTACGTGAATCCATTCGCCAAGGTAAATGCCAATTGTGTAATTGGATTCGCTCCGGCTTCTGCAATGTGGTAACCTGAAATGGACACCGAATAGAAGTTTCGCACGCCATTTTCGATGAAATACTGTTGTACGTCTCCCATCAAGCGCAACGCGAATTCAGTCGAGAAAATACAGGTATTCTGTGCTTGATCTTCTTTTAAAATATCTGCTTGAACGGTTCCACGCACTTGTTTCAAGGTTTCCGTTTTGATGTCCAAATAGACATCCGCTGGAAGTACTTGATCGCCCGTGACACCGAGTAACATCAATCCGAGTCCATCGTTTCCTTCCGGTAATTCACCTTGGTAACTTGGACGCGCAACGCCTTTGGCTTTGTAAATCGCAGCGATTTTCGCTTCCACTTCAGCTTCAAGTCCGTTCGCTTTGATGTATTTCTCACAATTTTGATCGATGGCTGCATTCATGAAGAAGGCCAACAACATCGGTGCTGGACCATTAATCGTCATGGAAACAGACGTCGCTGGATGACTCAAGTCAAATCCAGAATATAATTTTTTCGCATCGTCCAAACAGCAAATGGAAACTCCTGAATTTCCGATTTTCCCATAAATATCGGGACGTATTGCTGGATCATTTCCATATAACGTCACGGAGTCAAACGCTGTAGAAAGTCGTTTCGCTGGCATGCCCAAACTCACGTAGTGAAAACGCTTGTTCGTGCGCTCTGGTCCACCTTCCCCTGCAAACATACGCGTTGGATCTTCTCCCTCGCGTTTGAATGGGAACAATCCAGAAGTGTAAGGGAATTCACCTGGGAAATTCTCTTGAAGAACCCAACGTAAAATATCACCCCAGCTGCTGTATCTTGGTGCCGCAACTTTCGGGATTTGTGAATGGGACAACGATTCGGTATGCGTTTGAATGCTCAATACTTTGTCGCGTACCTTGAATTGGTATTCCGGATTTTTGAAGGATTGTTTCTTCGCATCCCAGTTTTGAAGGATTTCCCAATTACGTGGATCGAAGTTTAATTTTTCTTTGTCCAAAGTCTCTTGCAATCCTTTGATCAATCGGTCTTTGTCCTCAATCGTTGACTGCTCCAATGTCCCGATAGAGGATTGTAATCCTTGCAGTCTATCCGCAACTTTTACTTGCTCATTCACCCACTTGTCGTAGGCTCTGTTGTTTTCTGAAATCTCAGACAAGTAACGTGTTCTTTCTGGTGGAATTACGTAAATTTTCTCGGACATCTCGCGTGTAATCTGGAAAGTCGAATGCAAGTCAGCGCCTGTTTTCTCAACCATTTTATCCATGATCACCTTGTACAAGGAGTTCATTCCCGGATCATTGAATTGAGAAGCAATCGTTCCGTAAACCGGCATGTCATCCACATTGGAATCCCACAAGTTATGGTTGCGTTGGTATTGTTTGCGGACGTCGCGCAAGGCATCGAGTGCTCCGCGTTTGTCGAATTTATTTAAGGAAATCACGTCGGCAAAGTCCAACATGTCGATTTTTTCTAATTGCGTCGCAGCACCGTATTCCGGCGTCATCACGTACAAGGAAACATCGGAGTGATCTAAAATTTCTGTGTCCGATTGACCAATTCCAGAAGTTTCCAAAATGATCAAATCGTAGTTCGCTGCTTTCAAAATACTGATGGCTTCAGCAACGTGTTTCGATAAAGCCAAATTGGATTGACGTGTTGCCAATGAGCGCATGTACACGCGTTCACTTTTGATCGAGTTCATGCGAATACGGTCACCCAACAAGGCTCCTCCCGTTTTGCGTTTCGATGGATCCACGGAAACCACCGCAATTTGTTTGTCCGTAAAGTCAATCAAGAAACGACGAACCAATTCATCCACGAGGGATGATTTTCCGGCACCACCAGTTCCCGTAATTCCTAATACAGGAATCGCAGATTTATCTGAAATGGCATGAATTTCTTTCAATAAGGCACTGTTTTCCGCTGGGAAATTTTCTGCTCCCGAAATCACACGTGCAATTGTTGGAACGAATTTGTCTGCCAATTTCGTGAGTACTTCCGTCGTACTTGGCAAAGAACTCGGTTCTCCCACGGGAAAATCACATTTCTCGATCAAATCGTTGATCATTCCTTGCAATCCCATGGAACGTCCATCGTCAGGATGGTAGATGCGGGTAATCCCGTATCCTTGTAATTCGGCGATTTCGGATGGAAGAATGGTTCCACCACCACCACCAAAAATTTTCACATGTGGCGCTCCTTTTTCCTGAAGCAAATCGTACATGTATTTGAAGTATTCGATGTGTCCACCTTGGTAAGATGTCATCGCAATCGCTTGTGCATCCTCTTGAATGGCACAGTCCACCACTTCTTCTACCGAACGATCGTGTCCGAGGTGAATGACTTCACATCCCGTTGCTTGGATGATGCGACGCATGATGTTGATGGCAGCGTCATGTCCATCAAATAAGGAGGCTGCAGTTACGATGCGAATTTTATTAACTGGTATGTAGGGAGCTACTTGTTCCATGCTATTTCACGTGTTGTTTGATGGACAAAACTACGCAAAAAATGCTGATTTTAGGGAACAAATCGGGATGAAATACAAACGAAGTTTAGGGAAGACTATGCTTGATGTGGCGGGATGTTTTCCGTTCCAATGGACTCAAACTCGTCTTTGGAAGAAACCAAGAATCCCTCCGCGCAATCCAACATGTCCTGAACACGAAGAATTTCTGGATATTGCTTCGCTTCTACATGGATCGTAAATACTTGTTTGCCAATGCGTTGTTTTTCGGTAAAATGACGATCATCGATAAGCTCGTAGAACGACTTTTCGTTTGCTAATTTTCGGTATTGCGGAAAAGCGAACCCGGACATCAGAGACGTTCTAGTGGTGTTTTTACGCCATCAACAAGCGAATAACACGCTAATTTGTCCTTGAAAACGGAAGACTTGAAGATCGAACGATTCAATAACATGCGCACACATTCTTGAATTCCTTCAACGATGGATGGATGCGGGTGAATCAATTCGGAAAGTACTTCGATGGACATGTTGAGCTTGATTAACAAGCCAACCGCCTGAATCGCTGTCGAAGCATGTGCTCCCACAACACGCATTCCGAGGATGCGCATGTCTTTGTCGTTTGTCACGATGATTTTGAAGAATCCCTGTGTTTTGCGCATGGCAATGGCTCTGGTGATCAAGGAGTAATCGATTTTTACCACTTTCACTGGAATGCTTTGCTCCACACATTGTTGTTCGTTCAGTCCGACCGAAGCAACTTCTGGTGAAAGGAACATGATCGTACAGACATTGTCGTAGTTCAAGCGTTCTGGAATATTACCAAATGCTTTTTCGACAGCGTGTCGTGCTTCAATCTCGCCCATATTCACCAGTGCGATTCTTCCGGAAACATCTCCAACGGCATAAATATTAGGAACACTGGTCACGGTGTCATCGTCGCCGATGTGCACTCCGCGTTGGGACATTTCAACGCCTGCGTTTTCGAGTCCGAGTCCTTCGACATTTGGAATTCTACCAACGGATAACAATGCTTTTTCTACTCGGATGATCTCATGACTTCCATCTGGATACGACAATTCGTATTCGACTTCGCCATCGATTTTTTCCAAGCGTTCTAATTTCGCGTTGGAGTGAATGGTTACGCCATGTTTTTTCATGTTACTAGCCACCAAGGTGGAAATGTCTTCATCTTCGAAGGGCAGAATGCGCTCTTGACGGTCGATCAAATACACTTTGGTTTTCCCGAAATTGGAGAAAATAGTAGCGTACTCACAACCAATAACTCCCGCTCCAACAATCACTAAGCTTTTCGGAAAATCGGTGATGTGATCAATTCCGTCGCTGGTCAAAATGATTTCCTCGTCTACTTCGATGTTCGGAAGTGACCTCGGACGACTTCCCGTGGCTAAAATGATTTTTTCTCCACGAATGATCTTTTTTTCGCCTTCATGGTCAATTTCTACTTCATGCTTGGACAACAACTTTGCTTTTCCTCGCTCATACTGAAGCAGTTTTTTCATGGTTTCAGTCTGCAGCAATTTAATGTGCGCAGCATATTGGAATTTGCGTTCGAAAATGGCTTCCGATAAGTTTTTACGCACGTCGTCCCACGTTAATTCGAATTTCGTTCTTCCTTTCGAAACAATCATGTCGTTGATGTCCGCCACACGACTCGCAAGTTCCCACAAAGTCTTCGAGGATAAAGCGCCATTGTACACGCCAGCTCCTCCAACTCGGTCCTTTTCGATGAGGCAAACGTTCTTACCAAAATCAATTCCGCGCATGGCCGCTGCATAACCTGCAGGACCTCCACCAATCACTATTAAGTCAAATTCTTCCATGAATGTGTAAATTCGCGTCAAAGATACAGAGAAAAGAGATGAGTCAATTGAAGGAAAATGATCAAAATGCCTTAGAGTTAGCTAAACAGCAACTCGAACAGACGAAAAAGACATTCCGCAAGTGGAAACAAAGCAAGCCCAAAGAATTGGATCAAAAGTTTCATCAAGCGCATACCCAAGAATTCCAAAAGATGGATTGCTTGACCTGTGCGAATTGCTGTAAAACGACGAGTCCTATTTTTCGCGATGCGGATATCCGACGCATCGCCAAACGTTTACGCATGAAAGAAGCGCAGTTGATCGATCAATACTTAAAGATGGACGAAGAAAGTGACTACGTTTTGAAAAAATCTCCTTGTTCCTTCCTGTACGACGACAATACTTGTTCCATTTACGAGGATCGTCCGCTGGCGTGTCGCGAATACCCGCACACGGACCGAAAAAACATGTTTCAAATTCTGGAACTCACTGCCACGAATACAACGGTTTGTCCCGCAGTGGCACGCATCGTAGAGAAAATCACGAATCCATGATTGCTTTTCATCCGATTTATGTTCATCCTTTGCCGGAAAACCACCGTTTTCCCATGGAGAAATACGATTTATTGCCCAAGCAATTAGTGTATGAAGGAACGGCGAATGAAGCGGATTTTTTTGAGCCTGGATTCCTATCGGATGAGCACATTCTAGCTGTTCACAGTGACGTCTATTGGAAAAAATTGAGCGAATTGAAACTGAATGATCGCGAACAACGAGTGTCTGGATTTGTCCATTCAAAAGCCCTTGTCGATCGAGAAAGATGCATCATGGAAGGAACGCTTCGTGCAGCAGAAATCGCTTTGACAAAAAACATCGCCTTCAATATTGCTGGTGGAACGCATCACGCATTTGCAGATCGAGGAGAAGGATTTTGCTTGTTGAATGATCAAGTCATCGCGGCTCACTTTTTACTCAAAAATCATGGAATTGGCAAGATTCTCATCGTCGATTTGGATGTCCACCAAGGAAATGGAACGGCTGCTTTGGTGCGCAACGATGAGCGTATTTTTTCCTTCAGCATGCACGGACGCAATAATTACCCACTGCAAAAAGAACAATCGGATGTTGACGTCGAACTAGAAGACGGCATTCAAGACAGAGAATATTTATCCCTTTTAGCCAAGAACCTTGATGGTATTTTGAATCGCTTCCAACCTGAATTCGTATTTTATCAATGTGGGGTGGATATTTTAGCAACGGATAAATTAGGGAAATTAGC
>CALQBB020000027.1 GCA_943328715.2 Polynucleobacter meluiroseus
CACAGGAGCAAATGCACTCAATTCACGCAAACGTGTCTTGATGACTTTTAAACTATCCGAACTCATCCCAAATAATCGAACCGCCAAAATGACATTCTTTGGACACGGATAAAAACTTGAAGTAGATTTATACAGTGTCTCAGGATTACAGGTAACCACGCGATACGTTTTCCCTTTTTTACAATCGAATTCAGCACAGGAAGGACCAGAATTGGGTGCAACAAGGTAATGCACGGCAGGAATTAAGGCTTCCCCATCCATTTTTAGTTCGCAAGCTCCTGGAAAGGTTTGTACAGCGAAATGAAATTCCTGAAAATAATTTTCACCTAAGGGCTTAAGTCCAATTTCTTGAAAACTCTTAGCGATAAAATTCGCTGCTATCGAATCCCCACCATTTACATAACCTCTTCCATGAAACGAAGGGGAACAGAGTGTTTCAATATAGGTTTTCGTCAGTTGGTTTTGTCCAAAAACAGAAAACGTTAAAAGACAACTAAGAAGTAGCAGTCGCATAACGACGACAAATTTTGAAAATGAAGTCTTCTACAATTTCCGACTCTAAATCCCAATTGTATGTGGATGAGTACTCGCTCAGTTGCTCACGCGCTTCACTCATGTGCTGACAAGCATCTAGTTTCTTTGTTCCTGTTGAAAAGGCATCACTAGAACCATCAAATAATTCGTTGATGAATTGCAGTTTTTCGTTTAAAGAAAAAGAACCAATAAGCGTCTCTAATGGGAAAACAGAACGGTCAGAACGAATGGTTTGTTCGATTTGTAAAATCCAAGCGCTATTTATGGATGTTGTTTCCGGGTTAGCGATGTCATCCAAGAAATTCGCTTGCGGTTCCACGGAAACTTCTGGTTCTGGAATCTCAACACTTACCACTTCTTCTTCCATGTGCTCTTCTTCTAATTCACTTTCCTCAACATGATCACTTTCAGCCGTCGTTAAAAATTCATCGGCAGATTCTTCCATTTCTGGCTCTTCCGTCAAAGGTGCATCAACTTGCTCCTCTTCAGGTGTGAAATCCATCTCTATCGTTGGGGATGGCGTTTCAACGGTCAAATCGAATAAACTCGTTTCAACAATCGGAACAACAGGTGCTTCTGCTTCGAAATGGAGTGCTGGAACTTCCTCTTCTTCTTCCATTGCAATCGGTTCTTCCTCTCCCATTTCAAATAAATCAAATGCAGGTGTCTCTACTTCGTCCATCATTGGCGATGTCGTCTCGGAGAACATTGGTTCAACTGTTGTTTGCGGAACGAACACATTCGTTTCATATAATTTGTAGCGCAAGATGATCAAACGCTCGTACAATTCTTTGGAATCTTCTACCAACAACTCCATTTCTGCTTGGGTCAAATGACCACTTTCCAAAAGGGAAAGTCGTTCTGTCAAATTAGATAAGATTGTTTTCATCATAAGGACATGCTTTTTTCGGACTTTTCATTTAAGTTACTAACTTCGTTATCAATTCAATTGCTTGACTGAAACGTTGCTGTATCAAAATTAGAAAACATGCTGATTGGTGAGACGTTTTACAGTCAATTCTTTTGAAATAAATGTTAACAAACGATTGATTTATGTTTTTAGAGCAATTTCCGATGGAAGGAAGAGCAAATGGGTGGATCGAAGTGATCTGTGGTTCGATGTTCTCTGGAAAAACAGAGGAACTTATTCGCCGCATTCGCCGTGCTGAATTTGCCAATCAAGCCTTGCTGCTTTTCAAACCGAAAATTGACAATCGTTTCAGTGAAAAAAATGTGGTGAGTCACAAAGGAAGCACATTTGAAGCGGTGATTGTTGAACATGCAAACGATATTTTAAGTCAATGGCAAAACGAACAAGTTGTGGCCATTGATGAAGCTCAATTTTTTGACGCATCAATTGTTGAAGTCTGCAACGAATTAGCCAATAAGGGAGTTCGGGTGATTATTGCCGGACTCGACATGGATTACCAAGGCACTGCTTTCGGACCCATGCCTCAGTTAATGGCTGTTGCTGAATATGTGACAAAAGTTCACGCGATTTGTGTTTCCTGCGGAAACTTAGCGCATTACTCCCAACGAACCGTTCAACAAACGGAACAAGTGTTGGTTGGTGCAATAGAAAAATACCGTCCACTTTGTCGAACGTGTTATCACCAGAAATGAAGTTAGAACTGACATATACAGATTTTTGTTCGCAATTAAATGGAAAAGCCGAGGGCGTTCCATACTCGGATCTCATACAGGAAGTTGTTTACGATACACGAAAAATTAATCCTTCGGCTGGCTTGGTTTTTTTCGCATTGACAGGACCCTTTCGTCAAGGAGAAAGCTACATTTCGGCTGCTTATGAAAAAGGGGTGCGTGTTTTTGTGGTTCATCAGGTTCCGGTAAACAAATGGTCAGATGCTAGTTTTATTGTGGTTAAAGATACACTGGCAGCGCTACAATTGCTGGCAAAAAATTACCGAAATAATCTACAATATCCAATTCTAGCAATCGCTGGGAGCCTTGGTAAAACGACGGTAAAAGAATGGCTTTACCATTTGCTTGCCGGTAAATTAGAAGTTTTCAGAAGTCCAAAAAGCTACAATTCTCAATTAGGCGTGGCCTTATCCCTACTGCAACTTCCAAAAAAGGCAGATTTAGCAATCATTGAAGTGGCTGCAACAAAGCCCGGTGAAATGAACATTCTCGCTGATATCCTTCGTCCAACTCATGGGATTCTAACGAATGTACTTTCTTCACACGCGAATGAATTTTCTGATTTCATTCAGTATTCTCAGGAAATATGTTCGTTGTTTCAAGGGGTTCAATGGCTGATTACTCCAGAAGAAATGGAAAGTGTTGCTCAATTATCGGTTAAAACGATTTCCATACAACCAAATGCACTTGATGCATTAATTCCTTTTCAAGATGAAAATAGCATCCTTCAATCCAAAATAGCGATTGCTGCAGCACAAGAATGGACCACCATTGAGGAAGAACGAATTAAATCGCTTCCACAGTTGGCCATGCGCTTGGAAACGTTCGAAGGAAATGACGGATCGCTCATCATTAATGACACGTATACGCTGGATAAAGAAGCATTTAAAAGCTCTTTGTCTTATCAATTATCCATTGCAGGTTCAAAACGGCGCATTGTACTCATTGGACTTTCCGCTGAGCAGCTGGTTAAAAAAGATGATATCCAGGAACTATGTCAACAATTCGGGGTAGATGAGGTCCATTTTTTACAGCAAGAGGAAGAACTTACATTGTCCTTGAAAAATGCAGTCGTTTTAGTGAAGGGTGCACGGTTTATGCAACGTGTTGCTAACCGATTGAAATGGAAACAACATAAAACACAATTATCCTACAACCTTTCGGCCCTAAAACATAATCTAAATCAATTCAAGAATAGCCTAAATGCCGAAACGAGCATGTTGGCAATGGTGAAAGCCCAATCCTATGGTGCAGGATTGACAACAATGGCTCAATTTTTAGAAAAACAGGGTATTCATTATTTCGGTGTCGCGTATTCTGACGAAGGTAAAGAATTGCGAAAATCAGGGATTAAAACGCCCATTTTAGTAATGAATGCGGAGGAAGAGGGAATGGAAACCTGCGTGGAATATGACCTAGAACCTGCCATTTACGATTTTAATCAACTCGATGAGCTACTCAAAGTATTAATTGCGCAGGAAAAAACAGCGTTCCCAATACACATCAAACTAGATACTGGGATGAAACGCTTAGGCTTTTATCCCGATCAGGTGCAACAGTTAATCGAAGTACTAGCGGCACAACCGGAAGTACTAGTCAAAAGTGTTTATAGTCACTTGGCAGAAGCGGAGGATCAAGAGTCCACATTCACAGCGAAGCAAATTGCTCAATTCGAAGAAATCTGCAAACAGTTTGAGTCTTATTTGTCCTATCCGTTCCTTCGACATATTTTGAATTCAGAAGGAATTGCACATTATCCAAATGCACAATTTGACATGGTGCGCATCGGAATTGGTTTGTTTGGTTTAAGTTCGGATCGCTTGATGGAACAACGCTTGAAACCAGTGATTGACTGGACGAGTAGCATATCACAAGTAAAAATGATCCATCCAGGTGAAAGTGTTGGTTATGGACGAACATTTATTGCCCAAAAAGAAATGCGCATTGCCATCATTCCAATTGGATATGCAGACGGATTCAAACGAAGTTTAAGCAATGGGGTAGGGGCCGTTTTTATTGATAATCAACGTTGTCCGGTAGTAGGACGCGTTTGTATGGACATGATCATGGTCGATTTAGGTGAGCTAAAGATTCATTCCAATACAAAGGTGGAAATCATTGGATCGAATCAAAGCTTAACACAATTCGCAAAGGATTGTCATACGATTCCATATGAAATACTTACATCTATTTCACCTCGCGTTCACCGAAGTTATTCCGAAGAGGAATAAATCTTATTTTTGTTTAAATTCAGGCTTATGAAAAATATTTTTACACTTCTTGTCCTTCTTTTCATGGCCTTTCAAGGAAGTGAAATTCTTGCACAAGTAACTCCAGCAGACACGAATTTATACCGTGTGGTAAAATCCAATAACCAAGAGTACATCGGTAGAATTTTGAATGATGATGGACGTGAAGTTTTACTAGAAACAAGCTCATTAGGAAAAATATACATCGTAAAGTCTGACATTCAATCCATTGCGATTGTTCACCGCGAAATAGATTTTGTTGGTGATGAATACCGTGGAACAGGCGTGTTTACTACGCGTTATCAATTCAGCACGAATGCCTTCCCGCTCCAGAAGCATGATAATTATGCACTCGTTAACTTATATGGACCGGAAGTTCATTTTTCTGTTTCGAAGAATTTTTCCGTTGGTGTCATGGCCACATGGATTGCGAGTCCGATTGTATTGGCCTTAAAATATACCATTCCAACGAGAAATGAAAAATTGAACTTCGGATTTGGAACCCTTTTAGGAAGTGCAGGTTATTTAAATCAAGGCAAAGGTTATGGTGGACTTCATTGGGGGATGGTTACGTATGGGGATCGCAAAAACAATGTCACGCTTTCATTGGGCTATTCGTATCTTAACACAGGAATCGAAACTGGTGAACAAATGTATGTGCCTGGAACGTATCCAGTTGATTTAACCAATGGATTTTATGATTATTCTATGTTAACTCCGATCAATTACAAAACACCAACTATGAAAGCTCCTATTATTGGCATGGCAGGAGTGGCATCTGTAGGGAAAAAAGCTAGCTTTGTCATGGACATTATGCTTGTTTTTGGTCAAAAAGTAGAGGAATTACACAGCCAGGAGAAATATCCCGTATATGATCCAATAACCGGATTTCAAACACAAACGTATGTTGGGCCTATATCTACATTGTCAGAAAGGACTAATTCAGTGAACTGTTTAATTATGCCCGGAATGCGTTTTCAGAAAACGGAAAACAAAGCGTTTCAAATTTCTTTGGCTGGTGTTATCGGAAATACGACAAAGCAAAAGGCTAGTACCATTACGACCAAACGTTATTCGTTTCCTGTTCCAATGTGCACCTGGTTTTATAAATTTTAAATATGCACAGACTTCAAACGGATCTGTTAAATTTAGTACGTGTCAAATTAAATGGCGGCGACTCTATGGGCTACGTCCTCAGCGATGTCTTACATGTGAGTCAAGATGCTGCATACCGCAGATTAAGAGGCGAAACAGCCTTAACGATTTTCGAAGTGCAAAAAATCTGCAAGGCATTTGACATTTCTTTTGATGCACTCATTGAGCAAAAAGCAGGAAACGTCGTATTCGGTTATACACCTTTAAATGCCTTCGATTTTAGTTTGGAATCTTATTTAGAAGGAATTTTGGAGTCATTTCAACGCCTAAAATCACTAGATGACCCACGAATTATTCTAACGATTAACAATGTCCATTTTTTTCAATTGATCAATGTGCCTCAACTTTTGAGGTTCCGCTTGTTCTTTTGGGCGAAAACACATTTACAGGTACCAGAATACCAAAATATTCTGTTTAAACATGAGAAAGTCACCGAACGCGCCTTCGAATTGGGAAAAAATATTGTTTCTACTTATAATTCGATTCCGTCCGTTGAAATATTTGACCCAGAGTTAATGCGTGGATTCTTGAGACAGATTCTGTACTATTACAAGTCCAACATGTTTGAAGATCCGTCCTATGCACTTTTCTTGTGCGACCGCGCCATCATGTTCTCGCAACATTTAAAAGCTCAGGCCGATTGCGGAAAGAAGTTTGTTTATGGTACGCAAGCACCAGAACAAGGGAATCAATTTGAAATGTACCTGAATGAAACCATCAATTCTGATGCAGCTTTCTATTACGAAAGCAAAGAAAAACGTGGGCTCTACGTGACACATAACATCATGAACTACCTTCAAACAACAGACCCACAATACGTCTCAGATACAAAGCAAGTGCTCGATAAACAATTGGCGAATTCCAGTTTGATCAGTGTGGTCAATGAAAAAGAACGCAATAATTACTTCTTTGAATTCGAAAAGACCATCAACATGTTCCGAAAAAAAATAGAAGCGGACATCGAATTCAACTCTTAGTTGCGAAAAACGCAAATAACTTTCCCTTAATTGCTTAATTCAGTTTTCATTTTCGTGAAAAATGCAGAAATATTTGCAGTATAAATTTAAAATTTAAACGAGATGAAAAAAACACTATTACTAATAACTGCTTGTCTGATTGGAATGTTGAGTCAAGCACAAACGGAAACAATGCCAACTATTGCAGTGGCAAATCCAAATGTAAATGGCTTAACACTTAAGCCTGAATCTGTGGCGAAAATGATGCGTTTAGAAACCATCAAGCTAAAAAAGTACAATGTCTACGACGAATTTGACATGGCGGATGTATTGAAAGCGAAAGAAGAATTCCGAACAAATTGCTACGGTCAAAATTGCTTGATTAAACTCGGGACAGAATTGAACGTTGATTACATCATGTGCGGAAGCATTGATGGGCTAGGGAACAAAATTGCCTTAACCATTAAAATTGTCGATGTGAAAAATCAAACATTATACAAGTCTGCTGTAAAAGAATTCGACAACCAAGAAACAGAAATCCAACGTATGTTGGAAATTGTGTTGTATGAAATGCATGGCTTTACTGTAGATAAGGTTATAGCTGATCGTTTGACCTTTAAAAACGAGCCTATTACCTCAAATAACATTGGTAAAATCAATAACTCTGGACCACGAATTGGTGGTGCTGCGTTGGTTGGTTCATTGAATGAGTTTGCTACTCGACCTACTTCTCAAGGTGGACTTGATATCGCGCCATTTGTTTCGATGATTGGATACCAGTTCGAAGGACAATACGTTGGAACAGAAAACTTCTCAGCATTAGTAGAAGGAATCGTTAACGTATCTGGATTAGAGCAAGGTAAATTTTTACCATCATTTACCTTGATGAATGGTTTCCGCTTCGGGAAAAATGGATGGGAATTCGCTTTTGGACCAAGATTGAGTATAAAGCATACAAGTGAAGGATTCTTTGATTCAAAAGGAATATATGGAAAAGAGGACACTTATTTTTCCCGAAACGATTGGTACCAATATGCCTTGAATACGGGGTCTCAATTAGATCAAGATTATTCATTTGAAGAAAACTTAGATATGAGAGGAAGCACCAAATTGAGCACAAGTTTTGTGATTGCCTTTGGACGTACATTCCGTGCTGGATCTTTGAATGTTCCTGTCAATCTTTTCTATACTTCCCAAAAAGGTGGTGGCTTTGCTGGAATAAACGTTGGTTTCAATGTTCAAAAAAGCAAACAACCAATTAACAAACCTGCCCCAAAGAAAGGGTA
>CALQBB020000028.1 GCA_943328715.2 Polynucleobacter meluiroseus
AAAATTCCAGCGTTCACACCACGCAATGACAGAGCAGATCCTTCGTTAAAGACGTCTGTCAAATTGTAAGTCATATATAAGTTCCAATCTCCGTAACCAACTAATGCCATTAAAGAAGCTTGAAAAGGTTTGAAATTGAAATCATTTTTTGTTTTGTCTTTGTTTTCATTACCATCGATTTCCCATTTGGTTTTGTGTTGTCCACCTACTCTAATACCTCCGACAATACCCGCAGCAATTGTCCATGATTCACTTGGGTTTTTATTCGTGTTGATTTGCAGTAATAACGGTGCTTGAAGGTAAGCAGAGCTCAACACATTTTTTGAATAGTTGATTGTTGTGTTTTCAACTCCAAAAATCGTATCATTGGTTGCTGTAATGTCGTAATTTCCTTTCAACGAATAGCGGTTCCATTGGATTCCCAACCCTGTCGTTATTCCTAAATAATCTTTGATTATTGGGAATCGTTTTTCCAATAAATTTAATTGAACACCGATGCTTCGTGCAGGGTCTAACTCCAAGAAGCCTAATTCACTTCCTGTTGCCACTTGATTTTGTGCATTTAAGAATCCATTAGCTGTTAAACCAAATCCGGACCATACAGCATTGTTTGTATTGGAAATACAGTTGTTGCAATCGTCGTCCTGAAAATCCTCATCTTGAAACGAGATATCACGGTCTTCATTAATGATCACTCGCTCATCAATAATCATTCGTTTTTGTCCTTTTACATCTCCGTTTCGGTCTTCAAGAATGACGATTTTCATGTTTCCGATTTTCACTTTGATGGAATCCATAGATCCTTCGCCGTCTTGTGTAATCATCGTTGAATCCATGTAAACATCTACACGTGTCATCATTGAATCTGACATGTAGATCTTTTTCATTTCATCCGTTAGGATTGAATCCATTTTGTCCATGCGCTCACTGATCACAATAACCGTTGTGTCATTTCCTTTGATTTGCACAATACGCTTGGTCATGTCTTTTTGAGCGAAAGTAACTTGTGCTAAGCTCAAGATTCCAAATAGTACTAATTGTTTCATGTTTTTATGTGTTTTGATAGTCCTTTGACGTGTTTTCAATTCGTTTGTTACACGTCGTTTTATTTTTTCGTTTGTTTTCTTTCAATCGTGATAAATCCTAATTTAAAATAGGTGGTCTTCACCTTTTCATCTTCTTTTTCGGTGTAGGCAATCGGAATATTTGTTGATTGAGCGAGGTAATTGGTAATCGTTGTATATTTTTCTGCTGTACTCGGTTTCGTTGTCCCGAATAACTTTTCATTTCCTTTTTGAACAACAAATTCACGGATGCCAATTGGCTCATTGCTTTTGGCGCTGTTCACCGTAATGATCGGTTCTGTCCTTGGATTCACTGCAGCTAATTCAATCGGATCTACAATCGGTTGAGTCAAGTACATCGACTGCGCACTTGGGAGTTGTTCCACTTCTGGAAAAACCTCTTGTACGATGCAATCGCGCGTGTCATTTGGTCCTGAATCCACATGTTCAACACCTCTATTCTTGGACTGATAAGCTACATTACCTATTGTTGTTTTCGTCGCGGCAACTGGAGAATTTGAATCTATTTGTTCAACTTTCGTCGGTTTTTGAGTAGTGTTTCTAGCTGTTTCCGCTTTGGATCCTTGGCTCGGCCAATTCAAAAACAAAAGAAAAATAATACTGGCCGCAGCTGCGTAGGAAAAATACTGGCGAAAAGGAATGACCTTGCCTTTCTCCTTTGTCAGTGTTTCAATGGATGGGAAATGAATTTGTGCATTAGGAATCAATTTTGTTTGTTGAACGAGTTCCCAATGTTGTTTTAATTCTTGATCCACTTTGAGTAGCTGTCCAAAGTCGTTTTCTTCCTGTGTGGATAAAACACCTTCCATCATGGCAATGGACATTTTTTCTTTGTCCGTAGCTTCTTCGGTTAAATATGCCGCTGGATTGAAGGATTCCTTTTTCAGTAAAACAGAATGGTCAAAAGCGATTGACTCGTCTTGTTGCACAAAAATCATGGAATCTTCTAGGTCTCCAAATTCAGGATTCTCTTGTAAAAGTTGCTGTAGCTGAAAGAGTTGATCATCCGAAAGTTTCCCTTCGAGCGCATCCAGCATACGTGCTTCCAAATGTTCTTTCGACCAATTCATATCAATACTTCTACTTGTCCTATATATGCTTTCAAAAATTTTCTCGCCCTAAAAATATATACTTTCACCTGATCCTCACTCAATCCAGACATTTCAGCAATTTCTTGATATGAGTATCCTTCGTAATCCCTGAGTGTCAGCACGGTTCGTTGAATTTCTGTTAAACGACTCACACCTTCGTCGATTTTCTCTTGTACATCAAATGGCGTTTGTTCTTGTGTTTGATGCACGTCAATCGAAGCTAGGTGATTTTGCTGTAATTTTGCTCTTCTTGAACGATCAATTTGTGCGTTGACGACGGTTCGAAATAGGTAAGATTTAACCTTGTTGTTATCTACCTGGTCAATTCTCATCCACAATTTCTCATAAGCATCCTGCACAAAATCCTTTGCTAAATCTGAGTCATTCAGATTTTTCAATGCAAACCGATACAATCGATCTGCAAAGTCCTTCACACTTTGATTATACTCACTTACCGTCATAACACCGAAGATAAGACGCGTCCATCCAACAAAAGTTACAAGCAGGTTTCAGATTATTTTCCTTGGTATTTTCGCTTGTATTTCTGATACAATTGATACTGAAAATTTTCAGCGGATTCGATGTGACCGTTAAATACCAAGCAAGTCACTTGATTTGACTTCATATCCAATGCTGGACCTTTAGAAATGAACAAGGTTGCTGATTTCCCAGCCTCTAAAGAACCAAATTGATCTGAAATCCCCATGATTTTACATGGATTCAAGGAAATTGCTTGCAATGCTTCTTCTTCAGTTAAGCCATAAGCCATGGCTGTTCCTGCTTGAAACGGAAGATTTCGGGTATTCATTGCTTCCATGTCCCCTGCATTTTGAATGCAAAATAAAATTCCTTGTTTTTGTAATAACGAAGGCAAAGAATAAGGCAAGTTCACATCATCTTCCTCGCGTTCAGGTAAGCTATGTACTCGGTTCAACATCACAGGAATTTTCGCGTCTTTCAATCGTTTACCAAGTAAATGTGCTTCATATCCTCCCACAATTACGGGGTATTTCAACCCGAATTTCTCCACAAACTCAATGATGTCTAAAAGTTGTTGCACTCCATCTGCATGAAAATAAACCCTTTTCGAACCTTGGAAACACGCCTTCATTGCTTCCAAACGCAAATCCTCTATTGTTTTTTGGCTTTCCGCATACACTTTCGCTAATTGGAAGAAGTCAATGATTGTTTGTTTTTCCTTCTGATAATTTGTGTTTCTCGATTTTGGTGCTGGTTCAGCCCACCATCCACCACCTTGGGTACTTGCAGGCCAATTCACGTGAATTCCGTCATCTGCTAATACTGTCGCATCTTCCCAATTCCATCCAGCTAAAAACATGGCTGCGGAAGACCCGGAAATGATGCCGCCTCTTGGACTTGCTTGAGCGATCATCACTCCATTGGAGCGAACCGTTTCAATGACTCTAGATTCCACATTGAAAGCCACCTGTGCGCGAACATGCGGGTTCAATTCTCCCACATCATTAAAATCTCTCGTTGCACGAACGGCATCAATTTCAGTTAGTCCAAGTGTTGAGTTTGCTGCTACGAAACCAGGATATACGTGTTGATTTTCCGCATCAATTATCGTATCCCACTCTTTTCGCTGAATGGCATTCGTTAGCGCATTTTTTACAAAAAGAATTTTTCCGTTCGAAATACCAATGGCAGCTGTTTCCACAACTTCCCCGTTTCCGATATGAGCAGTTCCATTGATAATTAAAATGCGTTGGGTCTGTCCTAGTTGGACAAAAAACAAAAGGCTGATAATCGTTACTATATTTTTCATAATCAATGTGTGTTTTCTCCTGTTTCTCCCTCTTCACCCAAGGTATCGCAATGGTAATGTCTTCTTGGTTTTTTCACGAATGGAGTCGACTTCTCTCCGTTTTCGTTGGATAAAAGCATCTTGGCGATAATTCTCGCTCGTTCTGCTTCGTTTCGTGCATTCAATGCTTCGTTTTTAGAAGCATCGTACAGAATGGTACCATCAACTATGGTAAACTGAACTTTCGCTCGAATGCTTAATGGATTGTCTGACCATAAAACAACATCGGCATCTTTTCCTTCTTTTACGCTTCCCATTCGGTCATCTAAATGAAGTAGTTTAGCCGGATTCAAGGTCACCATTTTCAAGGCATCCTCTTCGGACATTCCACCGTATTTAATGCTTTTCGCGGCTTCTTGGTTCAAACGTCGGCCCATCTCTGCGTCATCCGAATTGATGCTCACCACAACACCTTGGTCAGCCATTAACTTCGCGTTATAAGGAATCGCTTCATTCACTTCATATTTGTAAGCCCACCAATCAGAGAAAGTTGAACCACCTACTCCGTGATTTTTCATTTTATCCGCTACTTTGTATCCTTCTAGAATGTGCGTAAATGTATTGATTCTGAATCCCATGGAATCGGCCATATGCATCAACATATTGATTTCAGATTGCACGTATGAGTGACACGTTACAAATCGTTTGCTGTCCATGATTTCTACGAGTACATCCAATTCTAAATCCCTTCTTGGTGGATTCATTGTTTGGTGCATGTTGTATGCTTCCCATGCAGCTTTGTATTCCCGAGCACGGTAAAAGGCATCGTAAAAAACTTGTTCCACCCCCATGCGTGTTTGAGGGAAACGTGTCGTACTATAATCGCCCCAATTGGATTGTTTCACATTTTCACCGAGTGCACATTTAATGAATTTCGGCATATTAGGAATCAACATTTCCTCTGGTGAAGAACCCCATTTCAATTTGATTAACGCGGAACAACCACCGATTGGATTTGCCGAACCGTGTAATAATTGTGCAGCGGTTACTCCACCAGCTAACTGACGGTAAATATTGATGTCGTCTGGATTTACGACATCCGCAATACTCACTTCCGAAGTCACTGATTGACTGCCTTCATTGACACCTTTTGAAATGGCAATGTGCGAGTGTTCGTCAATGATTCCCGCTGTTAAATGCATTCCTTTTCCGTCGATAACTACCGCTGAATTCGGAACCTGAATTGAATTGTTCTTGGACACTTTCGCAATTTTCCCATTTTGAATCAGTACCGATGCATTTTTCAGGATTCCTTCTGATTCGTTGGTCCATACAGTCGCATTCTTGATGACAATGGTTTGATTCGTCGCTTTGCTGTCTAGTCCGAAAGCCATATTCGGCAACCATGGATTTCCGACAAACGCTGTGTCAGCTTTGATCTCCGTTACTTTTGCTGATTCTGCGGGCTTATCCGCTCTAATTCCGGACCAAGAAATCCACGTCCCTTCAGCATTTGTTCCATCACCTTCAAAAACAGCTGCATTACGACTGACTTTCCCATGTAATTGAACGATACCCGGTTTGTTTTTCTGAAAAGAAGAAAACTGTAATGTGATGTCGTTTTCCACCAACTGGACACTTACTTTTTTCGTTGTGGTATCTTGTAAAGAAGCGTTGGTTTTTCCGGCCAAAGTTACTTTCCCTGTTGGACGCTCATTTGATCCTTCGATTTCCAGATCATATTTTTCGCCATCAATCAGCATGGAGTATTTTCCTGCAATACTTGTTCCAGGCAATTCCTTTCCTCGCATTAAATCACCTTGAATCCAAGAATCCACTAACTGTGCTTCCGTAGTAAAGGGATCTGAACTAAAGACAGAGAAATTCGCCCATTTGCCTTGTTCTAAGGTTCCCAGTTGATCGCTAACGCCCAATTCACTCGCAGGATTAATGGTTAATGCAGCCAATGCGACTTCCACAGGTAATCCTTTAGAAATAGACAACCTCAAATTTTTCCAAAACTGTTCAGGGCTTTTTATACCGTTGCTTGTAATGCAAAATCGAATGTTGTTTTGGTGTAACAAGACTGGATTTGAAGGAGCTAATTCCCAATGTTTCAAATCGCTTAACGGAATTTGTCGAGCGATATATAAGTCACGTACTTCAAATGGTTCCGGGAAATTAATAGGAATCACAATGGTACTATTCAATTTCTTCAATTCATCGAGCGCAGCGTATTCATTTCCACTACCGATGTAACATAGTTTTAATTCAAATTCCTTGGCAATTTTCGCCGCACGTAAGAGCTCCCATTTGTCCTCTGTTTTGAAGAAACTCGGTAAGTCCCCTTGTTTTAACCACGCATCCAAGGAGATAGAAAATTCCGATTGGGGTGCAGTTGTGTAATATTTCAAATCATAAAGTGCTTGTCTTAACAAAGCGATTGAACCCATTTGAGAGGATGGATATCCTTCAGAGGAAGAACCTTTAGAAAAAGACATGAATTGTGCTGATTCACCTTTCAACATTTGTCGATTCGGTTCATTGTTCCCTAACGAAATGAAGGCTCCAGTTCCACGAACCATTCCATCCATAAAATGGCTGACTGCGAATCCAAATCCCTGTTGAATTAAAAGTTCATTTGATTTTGCATCAATTGAATAGGATGGTGCGGCGTTTAATTCTGGGTGAATGGTTTCATTCCAATAGTAAGCACCTTGTTTATCGCTCGCTAATTGGGGTCTAAATCCACCTTCCTTAAAATTCAATCTAGGTAATCCCACGTTGGTGTACAACTCGACAAAAGACGGAACAATGGTCTTGCCTGTATAATCGAACACAAGCGCTTCTTTGTTTTTAAGATTGTTTCCAAGCTCTTTAATTTTTCCGTCTACAATCAAGAGATCCGTATGGTCTATTACTTGATTGGGCGAAACGTAAATACGAGCATTTTGAATGAGGATGGCTTTTGGCTCAGATTTTTTCACCCCGTTTTCAGGTCCAAATTGCGCGAAAAACGAGCTAAATTGAAAGATCAGCAAGCAACTGATGATTAGTTTTTTCTTCATGGTGTGTGAAATTACAAAAAAGTGTTGATATGTTAGGGGACATATTTCATGGCTTCGCGGTACGCGAGTCCTTTCAGTTCCTCTTGTAGAACCACTTCTTTCACCCAAGTCGGATTCCATTTAGAAATTTCTCGCAAACTCCATCCGATTGCCTTTTGGATAAAAAACTCCTTGTTCCATTTTAGCGCATGAATATAGGATTGCTGCAATCCTAGGTTGGTTTGACCCTTGTATTTTAATTGGTATAACAAGCAAGTTCGATTCAGCCAAAACGATTGATGGCTCATCCATTCTGCAATAATTCGAGGCATTTCTTCCGGGAATTTCTTTGCGTATTTGCCAACTATGTGTACCGCAATTCCATCTATGGTGTCCCACCAACTATGATTACTTAAAATAAAGTATATTCCATCGATATCCTCTTTTTCATAGCTTTTCATGGGCCAAGTCATCATCCAATCAAGAGCGAAATGGTGGTATTCGCGTTCTTCTTTTTGCCATAATTCCAGAACGATTTCCCAAGCCTCGCGTCTACTGAGTTGCGCAGGCAAGGTTTTCTTCCATTCCATCATTTGATTTCTTCGCGGAGTACTTCTAACTCCCAAAAAGGGAAAGTTATTTTTCATGTAATTTTCCATTCCTTGAACCAAGGAATAATCGCGCACTTTTTCAAGACGCTGCGCAGCATCTTCGATATACAGTCTCATGTTTTAAGAAAAAAGGCAAATCATAAGCCGGGTTCTGTCTCCTTTGTTGAAAAATCAACGCAGTTATCTATCATTTATCTTGTTCCAAACTCACGCTTGGAATCCATCAACCTACCCTC
>CALQBB020000029.1 GCA_943328715.2 Polynucleobacter meluiroseus
ATTGAACACAATATGGACATCATCAAAATTGCCGATCACATCATTGATTTAGGTCCAGAAGGCGGATTTAGAGGAGGTGAAATTCTGTTTACCGGAACACCAGAACAAATGGTTAAGAAGGCAAAAGAAAAATCGTATACGGCGAAATATTTGGACATGGAATTAAGATAATTCAGAGATTTTGACGGAGAAAAGCGTTTGGCGTAACCTTTCATTAAAGAAATTGACTTAATTTTACGCCCGTAAATAGAATTTAAATACTAAAACAAAATAAAATGGCATTAGAAATCACAGATGCGAACTTTGACGAATTAGTCATGAAGTCAGATAAACCAGTTGTTGTTGATTTTTGGGCTGAGTGGTGTGGTCCTTGCCGCATGATTGGTCCCGTTATCGAAGAAATGGCAAACGAATACGAAGGAAAAGCGGTTATTGGAAAAGTAAACGTGGATTTAAATTCCGGTGTTTCTGCTCAATTTGGTGTTCGTAGCATCCCAACAGTATTGTTTATTAAAAATGGTGAAGTAGTTGACAAATCAGTCGGAGCTGTTCCAAAAGCAGTTCTAGAAGAAAAACTAAATTCATTAATGTAATTTCAAAGGGAGTTCGCTCCCTTTTTTTATGCCATGAAAGATTTTTTTAGAAGATTAAAATATTACGGACTAGGATTTACCATTGGGGCAATCATGGTCGTTTTTATGTTCGATAACAAAGGTTGCAGCTGGTTTCCATCCAATCGTGTGAAGGACAATTTATTCAACCGAATGATTGTCGTAAATGCTTCGTCATTTGATGAAATCAAAGAACAAGGATTTACGGAGTCTGGATTTTTAAAAACAGTTCAGGCAGGATCAGTCGACTTTGGAAAAAGTAAAAAACAAGGATTAGACAAGGTTTACCGCATTGATTACGAAACGTCAAAAGGAAAGAAAAAACATTGCTTCATGACGATGGGAGATGAAAGTTTCATGACTGAAATTATCTTTTCCCCAAAAAAAGCAAGTCAAATTTCACCGACAAACTCGGACGCTGAATTGCCCGGAACAATCCTATTTATTCCGAAAAACGAGTTCCTTTTCTACATGGATTCTTCCAGTGTATTGACAGAAAAAATGAAGTCAATTGGAATTAAAAACGACAAAGAACTGAACCGTTTGATCCGCAAAAATGGACGTTTCAACTTTAGCCGTTCGTACCTTTCACAACACCCAAAACCCGTTCATTGCCTTCAATTTAAGGTTTCAAAAGCGTCCAAAGAAACACTGTTCGTTAAGTGCATTTGGTACAAGGATAAAATTAAAGTCTACGATTTATCGATCGGCACGCTCGATTTCTAACAGAATTGGACTTTTTATTGTTAATAAATTGACTTTTAGCTTCGTTTCGCCGTCTTACCTTTTTGTAACTTTGATTAATGGAATTTACAGCCGAACAAATCGCCGGCCTTTTACAAGGAGAAGTTGATGGGAATCCATCCGCCAGTGTCAATGGACTAGCCAAAATTGAGGAAGGAAACGAGGGCTCTTTGAGTTTTCTTTCCAATCCAAAATACGAGGATTTCATCTACACGACTGGGTCGAGTATTTGCATTGTCAATAAAACCTTTAGTCCTTCGAAAGCTTTACCATCAACGTTGACACTTATTCGTGTGGACGATGCCTATGCATGTTTTGCGAAATTATTGGAGATTTACAACAGCATGAATCGCAAAGAGCCAGAGATTGAGCAACCATCTTTCATTCATCAATCTGCAACCATTGGAAGCGATCCTTACGTTGGAGCATTCGCTTACATTGGGAAACACGTGAAAATTGGCAATAATGTTCAAATCTATCCGAATGTCGTACTAGGAGACAATGTTCAAATTGGTGACAATTCGATTCTTTTCGCGAATGTGAGCATTTACGCTGATTGTCAAATCGGCAACAATGTTACCATTCACTCTGGAACAGTGATTGGCTCTGATGGATTTGGTTATGCTCCGGATGAAAACCGTGTCTACCAAAAAATTCCGCAAATTGGAAATGTGATCATTGAAGACGATGTTGAAATTGGCTCCAATTGCTCCATTGACCGCGCGACAATGGGATCGACTTATATCCGAAAAGGAGTTAAAATTGACAACCTCTGTCAAATTGCCCACAATGTCGATGTTGATCAGCACACAGCAATGGCAGCGCAAGTTGGTATTGCGGGTTCCGCTAAAATTGGCAAGTATGTCATGATTGGAGGTCAAACAGGAATCGCAGGACACTTACACATTGCGGATGGCACCAAAATCGTTGCGCAATCTGGCATTCCATCCACCGTAAAATCCGCGGATACGCTCATGGGATCTCCAGCGATTAATCACAACGATTTCAAACGTTCCTACATCGGATTTAGAAAATTACCTTTTATCCTATCTAAAATACAAGAGTTCGAAAGACAATTAAAAGAGCTCACGAAAAAATAAACAGAATGACAGAAAAACAACGCACACTCAAAGAATCCATTGTTTTTAACGGGGTTGGACTCCATACAGGAGAAGCTGTAACAATGGAGATTTGTCCAGCTGCTGATAATCACGGTTATAAATTTCAACGTGTTGACTTAGAAAATCAACCAATAATCAAAGCGGATGTGGATTATGTTGTTGCAACAGATCGTGGCACAACGCTGGAGCAACATGGTGCACGTGTGTATACCACAGAACATGTCCTTGCGGCATTGTACGCTTGTCAAGTGGACAACGCATTAATCAAAATAAATGGACCTGAAATCCCCATCATGGATGGCAGTGCGATTCTCTTTGTCAATGAAATTGAACGCGTTGGATTCGAAGATCAAACGGCAGATAGAGATTATTTCGTGCTGAATGAGAATATTCCATGGGAGGACGTGGAAAAAGGAATTGAATTCTTGGCGATTCCAGATGTCCATTACCGTTTAACAGTAATGGTTGATTACAACTCCCCTATTCTTGGTACACAGCACGCAAGCATGTATCAACTAGGTGATTTTAAAAAGGAAATTGCGAAATGCCGCACCTTTGTTTTCCTACGAGAACTTGAATATTTGGCAAGTAACAACCTCATCAAAGGAGGAGACTTAGATAATGCGATTGTTTTGGTTGATCGCATGGATGTTGCTCAAGAGGAATTAGATCGTTTGGCTAAACTATTAGGAAAAGATAAACTTCAGATTTCCATCGATGGAATTGGCGTATTGAATAGCACGAAACTTCAATACGAAAATGAGCCGGCCCGACACAAACTTTTAGACATTGTGGGGGACTTAGCCCTCGTCGGAAAACCAATCAAAGCTCACATTTTAGCTGCTCGTCCAGGTCATTCTGGAAATGTACGATTTGCAAAAGTGTTAAAAGAGCAAATTAAAAAACAACAAAATCAAGGACGTCACTTCGACTTAACGAAAGATCCGGTTTACGACATCAATGACATTGAGCGTATTTTACCTCACCGTTATCCGTTCTTAATGGTCGATAAAATCATTGAAATTCAAGAGAACTCCATCTTAGGCGTGAAAAATATCACGATGAACGAACCTCAATTCACTGGGCACTTTCCTGGAAACCCAGTGTTCCCCGGTGTTTTACAAATCGAAGCCATGGCACAGGTTGGAGGAATTTTCGCTCTAACGAAAGTGGAGGATCCACATTTGTATTCAACGTATTTCATGAAAATCGACAATGTGCGATTTAAACAAAAAGTCATGCCAGGAGATACCGTTGTGTTTGAATTGGTATTGACTTCTCCAATCCGTCGTGGATTGGTAGAAATGAGCGGAAAAGCATACGTGAATGGAAAAGTTGTTTCCGAAGCAAGCATGCTCGCACAAATTATTAAAGACAAAGAATAAATGATTTCATCTTTAGCCTCGGTTTCGAAAGATGCCCAGATTGGACAAAACGTCCGAATTGATCCATTCGCTGTCATTCACGAGGATGTCATCATTGGAAATGGAACTAGAATTCATTCGAATGTTGCCTTGTATCCAGGCACACGCATTGGTGAGGATTGTGAAGTTTTCCCTGGAGCAGTTTTGGGTGTCGTTCCTCAGGATTTGAAATTCGACAATGAGTACACAACGGTCGAAATTGGAAACAATACGAAAATCCGCGAATGTGTAACCATTCACCGTGGAACGAGTGATAAAATGAAAACTGCCGTTGGTGACAATTGTCTTTTAATGACTTACGTGCACATCGCCCATGATTGTCAAATTGGTAACAACGTTATTTTAGCAAGTTACACCGGACTTTCTGGACATGTAATCATCGATGATTTTGCCATTCTTGAAGGAAAAGTAGCTGCTCAACAATTTGCTCATATTGGAAAACACGCATTCATTGGAGGAGCTTCCCTTATCCGTAAAGATGTTCCACCCTATATCAAGGCCGCTCGTGAGCCATTGACTTTCGCCGGTGTGAATTCCGTAGGATTGAGAAGAAGAGGATATACGGATGAGCAAGTACGCGAAATCGAAGACATTTACCGAACAATTTACGTTCAAAACAGCAACTTATCCAAAGGAGTTCATGCCGTGCTCCAAAGCATGGACAAAACACCTTTACGCGATGAAATCATTGGATTTATACAAGCTTCTGATAAAGGCGTAATTAGAGGAATGATCTAACTATGAAAAGAGGAGATGAAATTTCCGTTGAAATTACGGACTATGCTTTTGGTGGAAGAGGGATTGCGAAGTTAGAGACAGAACATGGTCATTTTGTGGTATTTGTTGACAATACATTTCCTGGTCAAACCGTACGCGTTCGCATTGAAACGAAACGAAAAAACTACGCAGAAGCGAAATTAATCGAAGTTGAAAAAAGATCGGAATTTGAAACAGAACAACGCTTTCAAGAAATTTCCGGCGGACCCTACATCCATGTTCCTGTTGAGAAACAAGAAGAAGTTAAACGCGAGTCTACATTAACAACTTTTGAACGACTCAGTGGAATCAAAGAAGTACGCGAACGATTCGACTCCTTTATTTCTTCCCCAAAACATTATTTCTATCGAAATAAAATGGAATACAGTTTCTCTTGTATTGAACATGATTTAGAAACGAATCAGGAGTTAGACGACGCATTCGCTTTAGGATTTAAAAGAAGAGGAACGTGGTGGAAAGTGGAGAGCTTAAACAAAGCATCCGGAATGTTTGATGAGGAATGGGAAACCAAACTGCGTGAAATTCGATTATTCTTAAAAGCAACGAATCTTCCTGCTTGGCATCCACCAAAAAAAATTGGATTCTTTCGCCATATCGTGGTAAGAAAATCCTTTCACACGAATCAAATTCTCTTGAATTTGGTTACATCATCGGATGTTGACAAGCAATTTGACGTCTCCAAATTTGCTGATTTTCTGCAAAATTTACTTCCAGGAAGAATCGCTGGATTATGGCATACCGAAAATGACAATGTTGCAGACCGTGCAAAAATTGAAAATGGGACATCCAAACTGATTTTCGGACAAGAAGTGATTGAAGAGGTTCTTTCCGGCTTGACCTTTCAAATCTCCATGGAAAGTTTCTTTCAAACAAATCCATCCTGTGCAGAATTACTTTACGCGAAAGCATTGGATTACGTATTCGAAGAAGAAATTCCATCCGAAAAAGTAGTGATGGATTTATTTTGTGGAACGGGAACCATTGGGCAATTATTAGCGAAACGAAATCCAAACGTTAAAATCGTTGGAGTCGATATTATCGAGAAAGCGATTGAGGATGCGCGTGAAAACGCGAAAAAAAATGGCATTCACAGCATCGACTTTTACGCTGCGGATGTAGGGAAATTCCTCAAAGAATACCCACATTACCAAGGTAATATCTCCTGTATTGTCTTGGATCCACCGAGGGCAGGAATTGCACCGAAAACACTCCAAAAAGTCATTGACCTAGGCGCTCAACACATCGTGTATATTTCGTGTAATCCATCGACGCAAGCAAGGGATGCTAATACCTTGAATGAAGCGGGATACGTGCTTGAGAAATATGCCTTAGCGGATCAATTCCCACACACAGGTCACATCGAATCCATTGCTAAATTCGTTCGAAAATGAACATTGAAATACTAGCCATCGGCGATGAGTTGTTGATTGGACAAACCATCAACACCAATGCTTCATGGCTGGGACAAGAATTATCAAAAATCGGTGCGCGTGTCACGCGTTCACTTGTTATTGCCGATGACAAGCACCGCATTTTAGAGGCAATCGATCAATGTTATCCGGAAACGAATTGTGTGATTATCACTGGTGGACTAGGTCCAACAAAGGATGACATTACCAAACACACCTTGTGTGAATATTTTGACACAAAACTCGAAATACATCAAGCAACATTAGCGAAAATCGAAGCGTATTTTGCCTCTCGTAATCGTCCAATGTTGGAATCGAATATTCAGCAAGCAGCCTTACCCGTCGATTGTGAAATCTTAGCGAACAATTATGGAACTGCCGCGGGAATGATGTTTGAGAAAAACGGACGCTATTGTGTTTCCTTACCGGGAGTTCCCTACGAAATGAAAGGGATTGTCCTGGAAGAATTGATTCCTCGATTGATGCAACGCTTCCAATTAAAAGCGATGTACCATTACACGGCGCTCACACAAGGAATTGGGGAATCGTTTTTAGCAGAACAAATTAGTGATTGGGAGGACCGAATTCGTGAAAGGGGATTTGGTTTAGCTTATCTACCCTCGCCTGGACTTGTCAAACTGCGGATTACTTCCCATGAAGGAAAAGAAGATCAAACTGAAATCATGGAGTTTTTCCGGGAATTAGCCAATCGCCTTCCAGAAGCTGTTTTCGGATATGAAAATGATACTTTGCCCGATGTTATTGGTTCATTATTGAAAACCAAAGGCAAAACAATTGGTACAGTAGAAAGTTTAACAAGTGGACTCCTCGCCCAGCAAATCACCAGTATTTCGGGCGCATCCGATTATTTTATGGGCTCGCTCCTCACCTATTCCAACGATTTAAAACATCGTCTTTGTGACGTTTCCATTGACGCAATTCTTTCCGAAGGAGCTGTGAGTGAAAAAGTTGCGATGGAAATGGCTGAAAATGGTGCGAAAAAATTAGGCGTGGATGTCTGTATTTCTACTACTGGAATTGCGGGTCCAAACGGAGGAACCGTTGATAAACCGGTAGGATTGGTTTGGATTGGATTGTGTATATCCGGAAAAACAGTTGCGCGCAAATTTCAATTCGGAGATAACCGCGAAAGAAACATTCAAATGACCGTTTTAAGCGCCTTAAATTGGTTGCGCTACGAATTAGCCAAAGGATAAATCATTTCCCTTCTAGACGATACGTGTATTGAATCATTACGGTTCTTGGCGCTTCGATTTTCAGTGGACGCAAGGAATACGTTCGATTGAAAATATTACTGCCAATCACCGCTAATTTGTGCTGTTCTGAGAAATTGAGAGATAAACGTGCATCGAAGATCCAATTGCCGAATCTATGCGACTGAAAATAGTCCATATAAGTTAAATCTTGCAGCAATTCATTGTCTACCGTAATTTGCTCAAAATCCTTAATAATGGCATCCATGTTTACGATTTTTGAGAAATACTTAGCACTGACACCAGCGGAGACTTTCTTATTCCATGTATGTTCCACATCCAATTTCACATTGTGCAAGAATCGGTATTTCAGAATTCCTTTACTCGGATCCAGCGATGTTGACTGGTAACTAAAAACACGATTCAAGGAATCCGTTGCATACACGTAATTCGGACTCAATGTAATGGGA
>CALQBB020000030.1 GCA_943328715.2 Polynucleobacter meluiroseus
ACCATGAAAGTTGCTGTTCCAACCAAATTTTTTGTTGGCTGGAGACAATTAGATCAACAAAGATTAAACCTAGGCTTGGATAGAAACATCGATCATTCGGATAAAATAAAATTCAGTGTTGATGGTGGTGGATCTTGGATGTCCTCTCCATTTGAAGGAAGCGCGATGATGAGGCCCATTTTTTCTACTTCCCTTGATCCCATTTTAGGAGTAAAACCAATACAAAACCTTGCAAATTTCAACTGTTATCCAAACCCAGTGACAGACGAATTACATTTTCAAAGTTCTAGTCAGTTGGAAAATGAACAGAAATTTATTTTTGATGCTTCTGGAAGATTGATTCTTCAGACCACAGAGAATGTCGTTTCATTTGTCGGTTTTCAGACAGGGATTTATTTTGTTTCCATTCCCACGATTTCACCAAAACCAGTTAAGATCATTAAACAATGACAGAGGAACAGGTTGTTGACCTCGAGAATGAAGACGAAGAGCTCTTCGAACACCACCGATTTAAAGCTGATCCAGGACAAGAGGCTATTCGAATTGATAAATTTCTTATTGACCGAATGGCAAATACTTCTCGGAATAAGATCCAAGTAGCTGCAAAAAACGGAAACATTCTTGTTAACGGAACAAAAGTCAAACAAAATTACAAGATTAAACCTGGTGATGAGGTTTCCATTGTTCTTCCATACCCCGTTAGGGAAATTGAACTTATTCCCCAGGACATTCCTATTGAAGTAGCATACGAAGATGAGGATTTACTGGTTGTAAATAAACCATCGAATATGGTTGTTCATCCTGGATATGGAAACTACTCGGGAACATTAGTGAATGCATTAGTCTTCTATATTCAAAATTTGCCTTCACCTCCGAAGGATTATTATGGAAGACCGGGTTTGGTTCATCGTATTGATAAACATACGACAGGATTACTCTTAATTGCAAAAACAGAACTTGCATTAATAGAACTTGCTAAGCAGTTTTACAACCGAACAACCGAACGCCGCTATCACGCACTTGTTTGGGGTGATTTAGAAGCCGGAGGAACGATTGAAGGTCACATTGGTCGATCCTTGAAGAACCGCAAAGTGATGGCTGTCTATCCTGATGGCGCACATGGTAAATCTGCGATTACACACTTTAAAGTGTTGGAACGATTCGGATTAGTTACCCTTGTAGAATGCAAGTTGGAAACGGGACGCACCCATCAAATTCGGGCACATTTTCAATCCATGGGACACCCGTTGTTTAACGATTTGGAATATGGCGGAAATAAAATCGTAAAAGGAACAAGGTCTGCAAGTTACGAGCGTTTTATTCAAAATTGTTTTGATTTATTGCCAGGACAAGCATTGCATGCGAAGACACTTGGATTTATTCAGCCTACAACCCAGGCTTATCTTGAATTTGATTCGCAACTACCTGAGGGCTTTGCGGAACTCGTACAACGCTGGAGGAACTATTGTTCGGATTTTAAATAAATATTTCTTATTTTTGCTTTCCTTGGATGAATATCCGAGCTTAAACCACGCTTTATGAAACAATTTTTTATTTTAGCATTTCTTACGCTTTCCTTTACACAGGTTGCATTTGGACAGAATGTCCCAGAGCCTAAGTACATCAGAAAAGCAAATGACACGTATTATTCAGGTAACTATTTTGAGGCAATAAAAGTTTGCCAAGATGCATACAAAACACTTGGATACAAGGGTACAATTCGTCAGAAAGGTGAAATGGCGTACAAAATCGCAGATTCTTACCGAAACATGCAAGTGTATGACAAAGCAAACGAATGGTACGGAACATGTATCGAGTTAAAGTATTTCGATGTTGTTCCTGAGGTTTATTTCTACCGTGGTGACATGCAACGAATGTTAAAGGAATACGATAATTCATTGAAAAGTTACCGTGAGTATAAAAGAATCGCACCAAATTCCCGAACGAAGGAGTTGGAAGCAGCAATGTCAGCGATTGAAAAATACCGTGACTTTGAATCAGAAGAATCGAATTACGTGATTAAATGTGAGGAGAAAATCAACTCCAAACAATACGATATGGCTCCTTCATTTGGAGACAAAAAAGGAAAAACGATTTACTTCGGAACGAGTCGTGATGAATCAACAGGTGCTGATCGCGATCCAATTTCAGGTCAAAAATACATGGATATCTACAGCGCTGAGTACGATGTAAATGGTAATCCAACGAATGTAAAATCAATCGATACAAAAGGTGTAGTGAATACGACACAAAATGAAGGAACGGCTTGTTTCGATTCTAAAAAGAAGAAATTATATTTCACACGTTGCCCAAATGCTGAAAAGATGGATTTAGGTTGTGAAATTTGGACGGCAGACTTGAGCGGTGAGGATTTCGAAAATCCAATGCGCATTTCGTTGAAAACGAATGACACTGTTTCTGTTGGACATCCTTGTTTAACTCCAGATGACATGATGTTGATTTTTGCTTCTGACATGACGCAAAGCGCGAACGGAGAAAAAAGCTTTGGTGGACGTGATTTGTGGTATGTAACTTACGACAAGCGTTCCAAAATGTGGGACTCAGTTCCACACAACATGGGCGCCATGTTTAATTCAGCTGGAAACGAATTGTTCCCATCTATTGGTCCAAAAGGACAACTTTACTTTGCAAGTGACGGTCTTCCAGGAATTGGAGGTTTAGACATCTTCGTTGCACAACGTGAAGGAGAAGAAAACAAATGGTCTGGAACGAAAAACATGGGTGTTCCTTTCAATTCACAAGGAAACGACTACGGTATGTGTGACTTTGATGGAAGATCTGGTTTCTTTACTTCAGAACGTAAAACTTCTTCAAGCAACGAATATACTTCTGATATCTGGAGCTATTCTATTCCACCAAATTTATATGACCTTCGCGTAATTGTATACGAATCAGGTAAGAAAACGAAAAAGTTAGCTGGAGCGAAAGTAACAGTTACTGTTTCTGATGGTACTACTTGGGAAGGAACTACAGATGCGAGAGGAAAAGTTAGCTGGAATGAAAAAGCAGACAAAAAAAGCAGATGGATTCTTGTAGGTAAAGATTATACCTTGAAAGCAGGAAAAGAAGGATACTACGAGGATAAACGTGGAGCTAAATTTAGCACGGTTGGACTTGATCAAAGTCAAACGTTCATCTTAGAAATGCCTTTATTACCAATTGGTGAAATCCGCACTCCAGAAGTTCGTTACCCAGTTAGTCAATGGACATTCATCAATGATGCAACATGTATGAGTTTGGATTCATTGAAATTCTTAGACAGTATGTTAAGGGAGTATCCAAACATTACAATTGATTTATTCTCTCACACGGATGCTCGTGATACAGATGTGAAAAACCAAGTGTTGTCTGAGAATCGTGCGAAAGCAGTGTACAAATACTTAGTTGAACAAAAAGGAATAGATGCACGTCGTATTCGTCCTGTTGGTAAAGGTGAATCTGAGCCAGCTACATGGGAAGATGAGACTGGACAAAAAGTAATCTTAACGGAGGCTTACATTAATCAATTTAAAACAAGCGATCCGGCAAAATTCCAGAAATTGCATCAGATCAATCGTCGAACAACAGCGAAAATTACAGGAACAGACTTTAATCCTGAAACTGCGCCACCGGCGAATCCAGAATACGCAGTGTTCAAACCACTACCAAGATAAGAGAAAGGCGTTCATATGAACGCCTTTTTTTTGTAACTTAAAGTAATCAATTCAGATTACTTTGCTCGAAATACACCTACAACAACTTTGGTCGGATAAACGACTTCCTTTTCATGCCTTTCATTTAATGAATGGAAGTCCTGTAGAAATTTGTCAACCTGGCATTTGGAATAAGGCAGGAAGTGGCCCAGATTTTCAGTTGGCGAAAATTCGTTTCGATGGTTTGACTTGGTTCGGGTCTATTGAATTTCATTTGAAATCATCCGATTGGTATAAACATCAACACCATACGGATCAAGCATATGAAAATGTGATCCTTCATGTCGTTTATGAATACGATCAACCTGTCTATACAAATCATTGCTTGCTACCAACATTAGAGCTAAAACCTTATTTAGCGGGTGAATTTAAATTCCCATCGAACTATCGTTGGAAAATTGACCCCAACATTCATTGTAAACATCGAATTAGTGAGTTTGAGAGCCATTTTCGTGTTATGCAACATCGCGCAATTAAAACACGCTTAAAACGAAAGTATGAAACAGATTACTCCAAAGACACCAATGCGCTTAATCGTTACGCACTTATTTCAAAAGCCTTTGGTACGAAAAATAATAGTTTGTCCTTTGAACTTTTGACACATCAAATACCCTTATCAGAACATTTTATCCGTACAGAACAGGAAATTCTGGATCTTGTACAAAAGAATGAGCAGGGATGGAAAGGCAAGAATTTACATATGACGAAGAATCTTCAAGTGAGAATCACCTCATGGATCAAATTTATTCGTTGGTTTTTCCATGAAGACAATGCGCATTTATCTGAAGGCGATTGGAACATTGGGTTTAAACAAGCGCAAATTAAAAGTAAAATGCTCCAAAATAATTTGTTAATTAACGCCAAAACATACATCGACTTACACGCATTTCGTTTGCAAAATGACAAGCAGCATGGCCTCGTGCCTGCCATGAAATTCTTACAAGCGCTTCCTCCTGAGTCTAATCGAATCAGTTCAATTTGGAAGACAGAAGGAATTGTGGCTAAAAATGCCCTAGAGTCTCAAGCCAATCTCGAAATTTATCAGCAATTTTGTACGCGTAAAAAATGCTTGAATTGTAGCGTTGGGCGACAAATAACAAAAACATGAGACGACTTCTTCAGAAAATCATCTTTTTCTTTGAAATGCAATCCTTCGGAGTATGTGAATGGTGGGCGAGAAGACTGGGGTTTAAAACGAGTAAAGTACGACTTGCGTTTATTTATGTTTCCTTCATTGGTTTGGGTTCCCCCATCATCGTGTATTTAATCATGGCTTGGATTTTAGAGCACAAACATTACTTTAAACTCCAACATAAACAGAAAAATTCTATTTGGGACTTATGAGAATTCTTATCACAGGAAGTAACGGACTATTAGGACAAAAAATAGTTTCCCAGTTGTTTAGATCCGACAGCGTATTTTTAGCCACATCCATAGGAGAAAATAGAAATCAAGATTGTCCAATGGAGTTTTACACTCCAATGGATATCTGTAATGCCAAAGAAATTGCAGATGTTTTCGTTGCATTTAAACCAACACACGTCATTCATACAGCCGCCATGACCAATGTCGACACGTGCGAACTCGACCCTGAATCATGCCGAAAAGTGAATGTCGACTCTGTTCAATTGCTCGCAGAACAATGCATCAAGTCCGCTTGTCATTTGCAGTTGCTTTCTACGGATTTTGTTTTTGACGGACTCACGGGAAATTACAGCGAGGAGGATGAGCCGAATCCACTTAGCGTTTACGCAGATTCCAAAGTTCAAGCGGAGGCAATTGTCCAACAGATACCTGGGTTAAATTTCTCCATTGTTCGAACAATCATTGTCTACGGAACTGGAAATAACTTGTCACGATCAAACATTGTCCTATGGGCAAAAGAGGCGTTAATGAACGGACAAGAGTTAACAATCATCGATGATCAGTTTCGTGCGCCTACATGGGCTGACGACCTAGCTTGGGCATGCATTCGCATTTGTGAATTGAATGAAAAGGGAATTTTTCACATTGCAGGACCTGAAACGATGTCCATCTTTCACCTCGTTGAACGCATTGCACAATTTTATAAATTACCGATGAGTCAAGTCAAAAGAACAGACAGTTCTACCTTGAATCAACCTGCGAAGAGACCACCCAAAACAGGATTTAATTTATCCAAAGCACAATCTCGATTGGGGTATAATCCAAAAAAACTCGAAGAGACCCTCGATTTACTTTAATGAAGTACGGATTTCTTCAAATCATCCGACGAAGTACTTTTATCTATTGCTGTTTTCATTGAAAATGATATATTTGTTTTCACTAAATTCATGCTATGTCACTTTGGAGAAAAAAATCACTTGTAGATTTACTGGCGCAAGCCGAAAATAGTCAAATGAAACGCACCCTTGGTGCAGGTAGTTTGATCGCATTAGGTATCGGTGCAATCATCGGTGCAGGGTTATTCGTTCGCACTGCTGCAGCCGCTTCAGAAGCTGCGGGATCAGGAGTTACGATTTCATTTATTATTGCTGCAATCGGTTGTGCTTTAGCAGGACTTTGTTATGCAGAATTTGCATCCATGATTCCAATTTCAGGAAGTGCATACGCGTACTCATTTGTCACCATGGGAGAATTAGTCGCATGGATCATTGGTTGGTCATTAATCATGGAATATGCCTTAGGAGCTGCGACCGTTTCCATTGCGTGGAGCGAGTACCTCAATAACCTCCTCGGCAATGCCATACCATATGAATGGTGTCACTCACCATTTGAAAGCATGTACAAGGTTTCTCAAGACATGGTAGCTCAAATTCAAGCCTTGCCTGGACATTGGGAAGGAATTGAAAGAGGTATTTTAAGTGCTGCGCAATACGAGAACTTGCCAGCGGATATCATGAGTAAAGTTTCCATTACCAGTGGATTTATTAATGCTCCTGCCTTAATTATTTTGTTGGCATTAACCTTGCTTTTAATCAAAGGAACGAAAGAATCAGCAACAGTAAATGCGATTATCGTTTTTGTTAAAGTGGCGATTGTATTGGTGTTTATCATCATCGGTTGGCAATTTATTAAACCAGAAAACCATACGCCATATTTAATTCCTGAAGGAACATTCGGACACGAAGGATTCTTTAAATGGGGTTGGGGTGGAGTTCTTGGTGGAGCAGGAATTGTCTTCTTTGCATTTATTGGTTTCGACGCAGTAAGTACAACAGCGCAAGAGGCAAAGAATCCAAAACGCGATATGCCTATTGGAATTCTAGGGTCTCTAGCAATTTGTACGGTGCTCTACATCCTTTTTGGACACGTGTTAACCGGTGTGGCAAATTGGAGTGAATTCGCAACAGCAGGAAAAGAGGCATCTGTTTCCTATGCAATTAAAACATACATGGCTGGTTACGAATGGTTAGGAACCGGTGTAACATTGGCTATTTTGGCTGGATTCTCTTCTGTTATCCTTGTCATGTTGATGGGACAAAGCCGCGTATTTTTCTCCATGAGTCAAGATGGATTGATTCCAGCAGCATTCGGAAAACTTCACCCGAAATTTCAAACTCCTTACATCGCAAATTGGATGTTATTCATCTTCGTTGGTGCGTTTGCAGCGTTTGTACCCGGAAGTGTAGCAGGAGATTTAACTTCGTTTGGAACCTTGTTTGCGTTTATCTTGGTATGTGTCGGAATATTGATCATGCGTAAAAGTAATCCAGAGTTAAAACGTCCATTCAAAACACCTTTAGTGCCAATTGTTCCAATTCTAGGAATTCTAGTGTGTACAGCGATGATCGTTTCTTTGGATATCGCAACGTTGCAAGCAGCAGCATTGTGGATGGGACTTGGATTAATCATCTATTTCACTTACAGCCGCAGAAACTCACATTTGCACCCGAAAAAATAGTCGAACATTCGAACGTATTGATATCAAACTGAAACTGTCTTCTCCATAGGAGAG
>CALQBB020000031.1 GCA_943328715.2 Polynucleobacter meluiroseus
ATTCTATTTGATCAGGAAAAAGACGCGCAACATGAAGCAGCCTTTACCGTGAAGAAATACACAAGAAAAGCTTAAATCAAACTTAATTTCATCACCGAACTAAGTGCTGCCGTTTCCGTTCTTAGCCTAAAATCACTGAGGCTTACTGCTTCATATCCATTTTGTAGAGCGATGCTCACTTCATTTTCTGAAAAATCTCCTTCAGGTCCAATTAAGAACACCCTCGATTCCGAAAGTGCCGCTAACTCAAGCTTCGTTGCTGGGTAACAATGTCCGATGTATCCATCAGGATGCTCCTCAACAAAGGACTTAAATGGAATGATTTCCGAGATTTCAGGTAGGTAATAGCGTTTAGATTGTTTCATCGCGGAGATAGCAATTTTCTCTAAACGATCTAATTTCAATTGTCCTCGTTCGTTGTGATCACATTTGAGAAAAGTAAGTTTACTTAAGCCAATTTCTGTAGCTTTCTCCACTAGCCATTCCATGCGATCCATGTTCTTGGTAGGCGCCAAGGCTAAATGGATCTCCTGTTTAGCAGGTGGATAAAATTCAGAACTGAGTATTCGTAATCTACATTTTTTAGGATGATCGTCATCAATTTCAGCTATAGCGGAAAGCCCTTTGCCATTTAGTAATTCCACTTTTGAACCCTGCTTCAAGCGAAGAACACGCACACAATGTTTAGATTCTTCCTCCGAGAGCGTATACTCAAGGCTACTATTCGTGATTTCTGGTGCGTAGAATAGATGCATTAGTGAAGGATTTGATAGGTCAATTCTTTTAATAATTCGCCTTGACTCATACTTGAATTCCCGACACCTTTCGATTTTAAATCAAAGCGATGCAATAATTCAATCGCCGCTGCAATTTTCCTCGGATCATATTGGTTTTTTGCTTGTAGTAATTCCCCTGCGACGAATGGATGCACTCCGATTGTTTGAGCGACGGCTTCCCTCGATTTATTCGGCAAGAAATGGATGCGCATGATTTGAGAGAAAAACTTAAACAAATTTGAAATAATCACAGTTAAATCAGCTGCTTTTGGATTGTACTCAAAATACTGAATGATTTTAAACGCTTTTTCTGTATTTCTTGCCGAAATGGCATTGACAAATTCAAAGACATTGTAATCTTTTGAAATTCCGATATTTAATTCGATGTGTGTTTCATCAATCGTAGTTCCTACAGGTAGAAGAATCGCTAATTTTTCTAATTCCTTGACAATTCGACCCAAATCTGTCCCTAAAAACTCAGCTAAAAGCATACTCGCTTTGGAATTAATTCCAAATCCCGTAGACTTCACGTACTGTTGTATCCAATCGGCTAATTGATATTCTCTGACTTTATCCGATTTGAAAACAGTTCCATTCTTCGCAAATGACTTCAGTATTTTTTTGCGGGCATCAAAGGTTTTATACTTGTAGCAAATCACAAAAATCGTTGTGTCCGAAGGATGTTCAACGTATTGCTCTAATCCATCTATGTTTTTGAAATCCTGCGCTTCCTTCAGCACCACAAGACGTTTTTCGGACATCATTGGATATGCTTTCAACTCACTTATTAAGGATAAAAGTTCAGCATCTTTTCCATAGAGAATGGTTTGATTAAAATCTCTTTCATGTTCCTCCATGGCATGTTCCATGATGGCGTCAGAAAGCAAGTCTATAAAGTATGCCTCCTCCCCATGTAGGAAGTACATTTTCTCAAACTTTTTATTCTTAATATCCTTAAGGAGGAGTTTGTGATCCATTACTGATGTTTTTCCCAGATTTGACTCAATTCCACAAGTGTATCAACTGCCTTTTGCATATCTTGAATACTTACATATTCATGGCGAGAATGTATCGCCATTTCTCCTGTAAAGATATTTGGACAAGGCAATCCCATAAAAGATAACCTTGAACCATCTGTTCCACCACGAATAATGGCACGATTCGGTTCAATGCCTGCTTTTTTCATTGCTTCTACTGCATAATCCGTCACAAAAGGTAAGTCTTGTAGGATTTCCTTCATATTTCGATACTGTTCAAACACATCAAAATCGATGGAAGAACCAGGATGTGCTGCCACAACCGAATCTGCCATCTCTTTCAATCGTTGTTCATAGACAGCCAATTTTGACGTGTCGTGATCGCGAATGATGAATTGCACTGTTGTGGATTCTAGTCCACCTTCAATGGAAACCGGATGAACAAATCCTTCGCGGCCGGATGTTGTTTCTGGCGACCAAGAGTCCTTCGGTAAAGCATCAATTAACGAAGCAGCCAATTTCATGGAATGAACCATTTTATTTTTTGCGTATCCAGGATGCGCACTGACACCATGAAAGGTAATTTTCACCCCGTCAGCAGAAAATGTTTCATCTTCAATATCTCCCAAAGGACCACCGTCCAATGTATAGCCATAGTCCGCATTTAATTTTTTCATGTCTAAGTGCTCCACTCCTCTTCCCACTTCTTCATCTGGAGTGAATAGAATGCGAATTGGACCATGTTTTACTTGCGGATTCTGTTGAATGAACTGAGCGAAGTCCATAATAATGGCAATTCCTGCTTTGTCATCAGCGCCTAAAAGTGTTAATCCACTCGCTGTAATCAGGTCATCTCCAATTTTGGAGGCGAGATAGCGGTGTTTCTCTGTCGTAATAACTTGTGCGGTATCATCTGGAAGAACAATGGGGTCTCCGGTGTACTTTCTATGTACAATCGGCTTGACGTTTGTCCCGCTGCAATCAGGTGCCGTGTCCATGTGTGAGCAAAAACAGATTGTTGGAAGATCCGTACGATTAGAATTTGATGGGAGTGTTGCAAAAACATATCCCCATTCATCCATTTCCGCATCAAGAACACCTAAATGCTGCAATTCATCGACAAGTACTCTACCCAAATCCTTTTGTTTTTCAGATGAGGGGAAACTTGTTGAGTTTGGATCAGCAGTGGTATCTATTTGAACGTAGCGTAAAAAACGCTCTTCAACGGAGTATGTATAGGACATATTTTCTTTTATCCAAAAATAGCAAGAATCGCCAAAAGATAGGATACGCTTAAGAAACTAATTCTCTCAATGTTTTCAACTCTTCTACCTTTTCAATATTGCCGACTTGTTGAAAGGATGAGATTAAATTGGTGAGCATACGTTTGATGACTGAGGTATTCGAACAAGGCTCAAAATACTCTCGGTGATGATTTAAATTTAATCCATTTAAAAAATCCTTGATTTCATTTGTGTCAAAAATACTTCCTTTAGAAAACGCGTTGATGTAAAAAAGAACACCGAATTCATTTTGTTCATTGATGACGAAGCTAGAATACTTGGCGTCCATATATGCTAAAACGAAGTGATTCGGCAAATTGACACCATAGATAGGCAAATCTAAGGATTGTGCGACGATGCTATATATCAAGCATAAGCTCAATGGATTTCCTTTTTTGGATTCGAGCACTGTGTTAATGTATGAATTAACCGATGAATGGAAATTCTTGTTGTCGCCTTGAAAATGATGAAGGCCAAAAAAGACTCTGTTAAAGATTTTCACCTGCTCAAAAGCTGTTTGATTGTCATTTAATTCCAGCCAAATGTCTCGACGTATCATTGCCAAGGTCTCGTGGATTTTATGTTCATCCAAGCCCGGGTATTGATACTTCGCAATAATGATGGAGCCTTGAAGTAAGTCTTTTTCCGGCGATTGAACCCATGCCGTTAATTTGGATTTCACTTCTTCAAATTGAATATCGTGAATGATTGATTCAATTCTATTCTGAAAAAGTAATCCGTAGTAATCTGTCTCCCAAGAATTTTCCAAATATGGGATGGCTTCGGAACCAATTTTCACTAATTGGTCACGCACATGTTCAATGACCGACTCATCTGGGTCGTCGATGAGTTGTACTAAAGCTTGAATAGATGTAGTGACATGCATACGTGGACAAATATATTCCGTAGATGCTTGTCGAAATTTACCAATCAAGATCTTTATCAAAGGATAAATGTTAATTTTTATGAAACAAATTGATAAAATGCCCGTTAGACCTACACAATTACTGAATTAACTTTGCTACAGGTTGATTTTAAAGAGGCTCTTTATGGGCCTCTTTTTTTATATTTGTTAAAAGTCAAGCATGAAAATCACCTTATTATCCCTCCTTATTCTTCTTAGCGGTATTTCTTGCCAGACAAATCCATGTAAAATGACAGCGGATGAATTTGAGGTGAAAGGCTCATATTTAGGAAAAGTTCATCTCTCAAAGAAGGAAGCTTGTCCGGTTTACATAACCATTGAAGGCGTTTTTAGCAAATCAAGTATTGTTGATTTTCACACGGTCTATCCTATCAATCTAGAAAAGCAATTCAAAAGAGACGGAATCTATATCCGATTTAACTATACAGTAAGTAGAGCTATGAGTCCTGAGGGATGCACAACAGATGGAGTTGTCAGTCTTGAAAATGTAGAAAAAGCGAAAGCTACGGAAGGAACTAAATTCCAGTAAAATCTCGTACGAGGTAACTCAAGGCTTTTCCGACGATCAACGAATCTGTTTCGGTAATGGGAGCTGCCTCCGTCAAATTTAAATAAGCTAAAAGCTTTTGAGTTTTCACGAAATGATGGGTAAACTGTCGGGCTTGATCCAATGTCCAGCCACTTGGGGACAGCGCACTACTCGGCATGTACGCAATAGAATCCATGTCGATTTCTAGTCCAACTTGTGTATCCGTATGGAAATGGCGAAGAATGTTCGTTAGATCGTCTAATAAATTTCTTTGTTGAAACAGGTATGACTCATAATACGAATGGAATATTTGATCACTCTTCAAGGCCTCACGAATGAATGCGTTGTTATATCCTTCATGTAAACCGAGAACGGAATAATGTAGCAACACACCTTCTTCCATCGCGGTTGAAAAAGAATTTCCGCTGTGACGAACATCCGTTGAACGTAGGTCCGCATGGGCATCAAGGTTAATAACCGCTAATTTTTTATGCTTGGCAGCCCAGCGCATTATGGCTAAAGCATTATTATGTCCACCACCAACGAAGATAGGTATCTGACTAGCGTTGACGTAGGCATCTAAAATCTGTTCTAAAAAAGAATCTAACTCAGGAACTTTATCAGTCGATTGTCCCGGAAAACTTGGTTCCATTTCAACAACTTCACCCAACATAAACAAAGACTCCTTTGGATACTGATCGTGAACTTGCGAATTCAAGAACGACGTCACAAAAGCTGGAAAAGCAAATTGAGCCCCAATTCTGCCATTGTTCGCTAAAGGACCACAGCATTCCCGAATACCGATGATCACATATTTCGCCTCAGAAAGAGATTGATTGAGTAGGTAGTCGCCCATTCGTATTTCACCTATTCGAGGACTATAGCTTTTTTGAATAAGGGAAGAATCCCAAGATTGAAAGGTGAAATTTGAATTATGACTGTTCATTTAGGAGAATGTTTAAAACAAATGTAGGGATTGGAATCGGTTTCATGGAGTTTGCATCAACAAAAACAAGCGTCGTTTCAGCATCATTTAATAAAACCCCATCCTCGTTCCAAACTTCGTATTGAAAATAAATGCGTGTGCCTTGAAATTTGGCAATGATTGTTCTGATTTCCAAAAGATCATCATATTTAGCTGCTTGGAGATAGCGGATATGGAATTCTGTAACTGGCAATAAAATTCCATTTTCTTCCAGAAGTTTATAAACAATTCCTAATTCTCGAAGAGCTTCGACACGCGCAACCTCAAAATACTGGGCGTAATTTCCATAATAACAGAAGCCCATTTTGTCTGTTTCACTATATCGCACGCGCAGTTTTGTTGAAAACCTTCTTTTTGCGTTTTTTTCATTCATAGAACGAAATTAAAAAATCCATTGAATCTTTTGTAAATTGAGGGAAAGAATCGTAATTTAGCTAGGGCCTCAAGTATATTTTTAGAATATCGAAAATATATCCTTACATGTAAAATAAATTAAATAATCAAGGGGTGTTTGATTTTTTTTTTAACTTTTTTATGTAAATATTTGTTCTCTCTTTATTTCAAGACACAATACGAGATATTTCGCTCGAATTGAAAGCAAGTGTAAATAAGATTATGTTAAAAACTATGAGTATAAGTCACGAAGCGGCATGGGATGCCTGTTTGAAAGTTATTAAAGATAATATTTCATTGCAAGCGTTTAAAACTTGGTTCGAGCCAATCATTCCTACAAAATTAGAGAATAGTGTATTGACGATTCAAGTGCCTTCTCATTTCTTTTATGAATGGCTAGAACAACACTACATCGTTTTATTGAGAAAGGTTGTAAAGAAAGAACTTGGATCAGAGGGAAGCTTAGAGTACAGCATTGTTATGGAGAACAATTCACGTACATCTAATCCATACACGGTGAAGATTCCAGCGAACAATTCCAGCAATTTAAAAAATGCGCCTGTTAATCTTCCGATTAACGTAAACGAAAAACAAATACGCAATCCATTTATCATTCCTGGATTGAAAAAAGTTAATATCGAATCAAACTTAATTCCAAACTTCACTTTCGAAAATTTTGTGGAAGGAGAATGTAATCGTTTGGCTCGCGCCTCTGGATACGCAGTATCAAACAAACCAGGTGGTACCGCATTCAATCCGCTTTTATTATACGGTGGGGTTGGACTAGGTAAAACTCACCTTGCTCACGCGATCGGTATTTCCATAAAAGACAACTTTCCAAATAAGACCGTTTTATACGTTCAGTCTGAAAAATTTGCTCATCAATTTATTGATGCCATAAAAAATCAAACAACGAATGATTTCGTACATTTCTATCAAATGATTGATGTACTCATCATTGACGACGTACAATTCTTTGCTGGAAAAGAACGAACGCAAGATGTATTCTTCTCTATCTTCAATCACTTGCACCAAAACGGAAAACAAATTGTCTTAACATCAGACAAAGCACCAGTGGAAATGCAAGGGATGGAGCAACGTTTATTGTCTCGTTTCAAATGGGGACTTTCTGCAGATTTAGGTACTCCAGATTTAGAAACACGCATTGCGATTCTAGAAAAGAAAATGTACGGAAGTGGTATTGAATTACCGCGTGAAGTTGTAGAATATTTAGCGTATTCAATCAATACGAATGTAAGAGAAATTGAAGGTGCTTTAAACACCTTACTTGCACAAGCATCCTTGAATAAAAAAGCCATTACGTTGGAATTGGCTAAACAGATGGTTGATAAATTCGTGCGTAGTACAGCACGCGAAGTATCCATTGAATACATTCAGAAAGTGGTGTGTGATTATTTCGATTTACCAATTGAGATGCTAAAATCTAAAACACGTAAACGAGAAGTTGTTCAAGCACGTCAGATTTCCATGTATTTCTCTAAAAAAATGACGAAGTCTTCTTTAGCTAATATCGGAGCTCATTGTGGTGGAAAAGATCATGCTACCGTTTTACATGCATGTAGAACAGTTGTGAACTTATCTGAAACCGATAAACAATTCCGTCACTATTTAGAAGAATTGGAGAAAAAACTTACGATTCAATAAGGAAACCTTTACTTCTCAAACTCACTTCATGAC